>NZ_JBVFXW010000027.1:0-46291 GCF_055522395.1 Psychrobacter sp. TPE 89C | reverse complement strand
TACTAGCTACCTATCTTGCTATATACCTATCTGATGGTTGGCTATCTAACAATCGTCATATGACGATTCCACCATTTATACACTCACCTTACTCATTGACAAAGGCTATCTTAGTCAGCCCTGCTTCGCTGGCAGATGCCAGTACTTGTGCAACCATGTCATACTTGCTTTCTTTATCCGCACGCAGTTGAATAGAAGGGTTTTTGCCTTGCACACTTTCTTGTTGCAAGCGCTTATCCAGCTCTTCTATCGTGATAGGATCACTGTCCCAAAACACACCTGCATCCTGATCGATACTGATCTGAATAGCTTCTGGTGGTGGTTCATTGACTTGTGCACTCGTCTCCGGCAGGTTAAGCGGAACAGTCGGATTAAGAACGGTCGCAGTCAACAAAAAGATAATCATCAAAACCAGCATGACATCGATAAGCGGAATGAGGTTCATCTCATTCATGCCTTGGACGTCATCATCACCTAACTGAAATGCCATAATTACTCTCAATATATGCTTGCTATGTGTGCTTAGTCAGTACTTGTCTTCACTGTTTATCTCATCGTTACTTATACGATGATAGGAAGCACTGTTACCCGCTAAAGGTCACCGTCGCTATCCCATGATACCGTCTATAACTGCGAAGTAGACACATTACGATACTGTTTATTAGTATTGCTCGCTTGGGTATCAGCTGAGCTTTTCACTGAAGTTACTTGCTCGGTAGGCTGCGTGCTCGCTACTGCTTTTATATTCGCAGAATCCGCCAGCAAGTCGTGCGCTCTATCATTTGCATGATACATTACACGGCGATTGATACGCACAGCGAGGTTATAAAACACCACTGCGGGAATAGCCACCGCAATACCCAAGCCTGTCATGATAAGAGCCTCACCGACTGGCCCTGCTACTTGACCCAATCCTGCTTGTCCGCTCGTACCGATATTATGCAGCGCATGAAAAATGCCCCATACGGTACCAAACAAACCAATGAATGGTGCAATCGCTGCCGTCGTACCAAGGATAGGCAGTCCACGCTCACTAGAAAAGCGATAGCGCCCGATATGCTTGAGCAACGCCTGCTCTATCACTAAGCGACGAGTGGGTGCATCTACTTCTCTCAACCCAGTCTGTTTGGCTTGGACTTGATGAGTTAAATCATCGGCAACCGTCGCCGCCAACTTGCGGCTCTGTAGTACACGAATGATACCCGTTACCCAAGAGATAAGGGATAAGGCGAATAGTACAAAGAACAAGGTTTTGGTCACCATGTCACTATATTGCCAGTATTGCATAAAGTCCATGTCAGACTCCTTCGTCTTTTGTGTTATGGCTTAGTATTGATACGTTTTGTCGTGTTATACATCTATTAATTAAAATCATGATAAGAGTTAAAACAGATAGTTATAGATTTTGAAACTGCTTGTCAGAAAATTACTTTTACTGATGTTACTTTTATAAATAATACTAACTATCAGGTAGTAGACTTCATATAAACCTTTATTGGACAACAACTGACATAGTAACGTTACCCACGACAGCTACCCCGCCTCTTATAAAAGGCTTTATTTTACTATTACCCATTCTCCTTTTAACTTCCCGAACTGCATCTCGATCCTTACCACTAACATTGATACTTTGAATCACACCTTGTTTTGTCACAGTAAACCGTATCGTCAAGGTCTGGGCTTTACTAGAAATATCTGTAAAATCTGGCGCTACTATCCATGATGCATCGCTACCACTAAAATTTTGTGGGGTATTGCTTGCTTCAGCTGCGGCTTCTGCATCAGCTTTTGCCTGTGCATCGGCTTTTGCCTGTGCATCGGCGGCGGCTTTAGCATTAGCTATTTCTTGAGCTCTCTTTGCATTATCAGCAGCTACCTGTGCTGCTTTTCTATCAGCATCGGCTTGTGCTTTTTGTTGTTCAGCTAATAATGCATCTCTTCTCGCTTGTTCGGCTTTCGCCGCCAAAAGTCTACGTTCCTCATTAGCCACTTTCGTATCAGGGCTCTTTTTGGGTGTAGTGTCTTGTTTAGCAGGTGGTGGCGTCAATTTGGCAGGTTTAGGCTTCTCTACTGGCTGATTTTTCTGAACAACTTTAGGCTTGGGTGCAGCAACTGGCTTCGCTTTTGGCTTAGGCTTAACCTCTCTGACTGGCTCTGGATCTTCTTTCAGATTTACCTCTTCAATCTCCACAGGTGGCGGAGGAGGCGGTGGCGTAATCAGCTCTATTTCAATAGGTGGCGTCACTTTTTCTGGTTCTACTTTCATCTCAGGCGTTTTGACCGCCGCTAATGCTACTGCCGTCAGTACATGCAATCCCACAACTACCGCAATAGTCGCAAGCGTCAACTTAGGTGATGGCGCGTCTAAATTCGTTGAACTCATAACACCCTAATATTAATTAACTGAGATAGAATGGCGTAGATAATAATGCAAACGATAATTATTATCAATAATAAATTGAGATAATTGCTCTTTTATTAATACAATTATAACAAACGGAATCTACCTTGTTAATAAAAATCATTATCATTTATATTGATAATGAATCTCAATTGCCTTATCATTGCGGTTCTTGAGTTGTTTATCGAAGATTGCTTATCGAATACTATCTCTTATTTTACACCGTAAGATAATTAAACAATTTAAGTTATAAGTGCACAACCACCTCATAAAAACTATAACAGTTAAATAAATACCGCCGAGCATTGTCTGGTATATACATCACATTGGACAAACTCATTTCATTTTTATATGGGTAATCATCTTTTTAACAATCTGCCCAAACTGCTAATATACCGAGTTATTTATGTCTATCGCTTTATTGTCTAACCGCTCTCCTAGCGCCTTTTTTAAACGCCCATTACTGACTGCTATGACGACCGCACTCGTTGCTAGTATCAGTGTGGCAGGCTGTAGCTCACCAGAATCAACGGACTCTGAGCCAACAGATACCACGACTGAAAATCAAACTGCCGACAACAGCGCTGCTAGCACTATCACAGTGGATACCGTAAAAGGAGACGTCGAGTTAGCGGTAAACCCATCGCCAATCGTGGTGTATGACATGACATTGATGCAGGATTTGGCAGCGCTTGATGTGGCTATTGATGGCGCGCCAGCCACAACACCTCTAGATAACTTACAAGCCAAAAATCAACCAGCACCTGCAGGCGTCGGTACGGTATTTGAGCCAGATCTTGAGGCATTGAATGCTATGCAGCCGAAAGCTATCTTAGTTGGCTCACGTATGGCTGAAAAATATGACGAGCTCTCTAGCATTGCCCCAACGCTAGACATGTCTATCGATACGGCCAATATTTATGAATCAAGCAAACGCCGCTTGGCCGATTTAGGCGCATTGTTTGGCAAAAGTGAACAAGCCGCTAAATTACAACAAGACATTGATGGTTTGATTGAAGAAACCAAAGCCGTCACCAAAGACAGCGGTACTGGCCTAGTGGTCATGGTCAATGGCAATAAAATGTCTGTCTATGGTGCTGAATCACGCTATGGCTTTATTCATAATGTCGTAAACGTACCCATCGCTGATGATCAAATCAAAGAAGGGCGTCATGGTCAGCCAATCTCTTTTGAGTACTTACAAAAGACAAATCCAGACTGGTTATTTGTAGTGGATCGTAGTGCGGCTATCGGCGAAGACAGTGTCGGTGCAAAAGCGGTATTAGACAATCCACTAGTGGCACAAACCACTGCATGGAAAAAAGACCAAGTGGTTTATCTAAGCCCAGATTCTTACCTTGCATTTGGCGGCTATTATCAGTGGATGCAAGATTTGACGACCATCAAAGATGCCTTTACTAACGCTAAGTAAACGCCATCATTGCTTAATTAACTGTTGTTGATGGCCGTTTTTAATGACCGTTTTTATACCTCATCTGTATGCCAGTAGCCGTTATGTCATTATTTTCACATCGTGCACAGCCCAGCGTTAAAGCCAGTACTTCTTCACCAGCCGCATCAGCGAGTTGGAAAGGAAGTACTGGCAACAGTCTAAATGCTAAACATCGCCGTGCCGCCATGCCACCATGGTTAATCAACACGGGAAGCCTCATTATTATGGGGCTTTTGGTGTTATTGAGCTTATCTATTGGTGTCGCAGATTTTTCGTGGTCCGGTTTTCTACACAGCCTTATCAATCATAGCGCCAACTCCGATAGCTCGCTTTTTTTAGTCAGCCGACTACCCCGCACTATTGCGATTATCTTGACCGGTATCTCGATGGCAGTTGCAGGGATGATTATCCAAGTGGTGCTAAAAAACCGCTTTGTTGAGCCTTCAATGGTTGGTGCCACTCAGAGTGCAGCGCTTGGATTATTGGTGGTCAGCCTGCTGTTTCCAGCCAGCGCACTCATTATCAAAATGGGTGTGGCGACCGTCGCAGCCGTATTTGGCATGATGCTGTTTATGCTGCTTATTCATCGGATTCCACCGACAGATTTTTTGATGATTCCACTTATTGGTATTGTCTTTGGTGGCATTCTCGAAGCAGTGACAACCTTTATCGCTTATCAGACTGAGTCATTGCAGATGCTCAGTGTTTGGCAGTTTGGTGATTTTTCTGGTGTGCTAGCCGGACGCTATGAGTTGCTATGGCTGACCGGAGGTCTGTGTGTATTGGCCTACATCATTGCGGATAAGCTCACCATCGTAGGATTGGGCGATAATATCGCACTGAACTTGGGTATTAGTAAACGGCAGGTCACTTGGCTTGGTGTCGGCATGGTCGCAATGATGAGTGCTGTTGTCGTAGTCACTGTTGGGATGATTCCTTTTATCGGCTTAGTCGTGCCCAACATTGTCAGCCGATTGATGGGAGATAAGTTACGTCGTAGCTTGCCAGCAGTCGCATTACTCGGTGCATCCGCTGTCCTACTCTGCGATATCATTGGTCGCTCTATCCGCTATCCATTTGAAGTGCCCGTTGCGACGGTATTTGGCGTGGTTGGTACCGTGCTATTTTTGTGGCTACTATTGCGCGCACCGGCTGATCGATAAGCCTGATATTTATGCTTGATACTACAGGATTCGCGTATGTTTTCACCGTCTACGCCTCGCTCTGAAAAAACGACCATGGCTAAAACCAATACAACAAAATACAGCTCGATAGAAAGCGGTGCCTTGGAAAATAGTATTTTGGAAAACAGTACTTTAGAAAATAGTGCTTTGGAAAACAGTGCTACTGCCACAGCTTGGCAAAGTCGTCTATCACAACTTTGGGCATGGATCGTCAATCATCCAAAGTCGATTGCCACTGCTATCTTGGTTATCTCAATGTTGCTATTTTTGACACTCAACGTCAACGGACATTGGGACTTTGCCCTACCATTACGTGGCAAAAAACTGCTAGCCTTGATGGTGGTGGGCTATGCTATCGGGGTGTCGACACTACTGTTTCAAACCTTAACGCACAACCCTATTCTCACGCCCTCCCTGTTAGGCTTTGACTCACTATATATCTTACTACAAAGCCTACTGGTGTTCTTTTTGGGTGCGATTAGCTTTACCAGTATCGACCCTCTTGCCAAATTCACACTTGAAACTGTTTTGATGTTTGGCGCGTCATTATTGTTATTTAAGCTACTATTTTCAAAAAGCAGTCAAGATTTGACGCGGCTAATATTGGTAGGCGTTATTTTTGGCGTGCTATTTCGTAGCTTATCAACCTTGATTGCTAGGCTGATTAATCCTGATGATTTTGTCATCGTACAATCTAGCAGTTATGCGCAGTTCAATACGGTCAATCCACAACTGCTTGGCATCAGCCTAGTTATTTGCCTTATTAGTGCCGTGTTTATCTGGCGATGGCGCTATCAATGTGATGTATTGATGCTCGGTAAATCACAAGCCATCAACCTTGGTATTCATTATCAACGTCTCGCGTTTGGACTATTGACTGTCATCGCCATATTAGTCGCCACTGCGACGGCTTTGGTCGGCCCTGTGACTTTCTTTGGCTTATTGGTATGTGCATTGACCAATCGTATCGCCCGTCACATGTACCATAGCGAACGACTGATATTGGTCAGTCTGGTCGCTATGATTTGCATGGTACTCGGTCAGACCATCTTTGAGCAAATACTGGGTATGGCAGGTGTGTTATCAGTCGTGATTGAACTCGCGGGCGGCTTGGTATTCTTATTATTAATTTTTACGACACAACGTCGCCGTCGATAATACCAATAAAAATTAGCACTCTATAAAGACAAGAAGCTCTATGATTAAATTAGACAACATCTCATACCACATCGGTAAACAGCAGATTCTACATGACATTACGTTGTCCTTACCAAGTGGACAAGTCATTGCGTTGATCGGTCCAAACGGTGCTGGTAAATCCACCTTGTTTTCCGTTATGGCACGCCTGCAACCGCTGCAGTCAGGGCAAGTGTGCTTTGGTGAGCATGATATCGTCAGTTGTCATGCGCGGACATTGTCCAAGACAGTCGCTATGCTCGGGCAGGAAAACCACGTGCAAGGACGACTGCGCGTACATGAGCTACTGATGTTTGGGCGCTATCCTTATCATCAAGGGCAGCCAACCGCTGACGATCAGCAGAAAGTGCTAGAGATTATTGAGCGATTTGAGCTGGAACTATTGGCCGACCGCTTCTTATCGACATTGTCCGGTGGTCAACGCCAGCGCGTATTGATTGCCATGATTGTTTGCCAAGATACGCCGTATCTATTGCTAGATGAGCCACTGAATAACTTAGACATGTATCACGCTGGTCGCCTGATGCGAGAGCTACGAGAACTGAGCCACAGTCAGCAGAAGACCGTCATCATCGTCTTACATGATATCAATCAAGCCGCACAATTCGCTGATACCGTGGTCACGATGAAAGAAGGCCAAGTGATGGCTGTTGGTCAGCCTGTCGATGTCATCACGCAAGAAACGATGAAACAGTTATACAATGTCGATGTGACCGTGCTAAACCATCAAGGTCGCCCAGTGATTGTTGATGCGGTTTAAGTACAGGACTTTGCAAACGAAAAAAGGAATTGTCGATGCATAAAGCTTTATTGAATAATCGATGGATAAACTATAAAAATCTATCTATATTAATTTTAGTGATTAGCTTTTGCTTGTTCATTTTTAATGCTTTAAATAAAGAGATAGCAAATACTTTTTTTTGGCTAGGAATCACTTTATATGCTTTAAGATTGGTGGTTATTCCTATGGATTTTACTCAAAACATCTCTTCAGTAGATTACACAAAGAACTACGATGAAAATAATATATGGCATAAATGGGTCATACTAGGTGAGAGATTTTCTTCCTGTATTTTTACTGTCTTGATAGCATACACAATATTTTTGCAATTCAGGTGATAACTAGGGCTTGCCTTTAATTCAGTACATAGCTATTTACTGAATTAAAAGCCTACCTTAGAAATCTGGCAATATTACCTACCCTTTTGCAACGCTTTTAAGCGCTGTTGACGCCCTTTCCACCACAGATAAACGCCAGTAATAGACAACACTGTCACAGCCAAACCTATCAATGCTAAAAATATTTGATACAGTAAATGGCCAATACCTTGACTAATATGCCCCATATGTAAGGTCGATAGCCATTGATCGGCTTTGCTGCCAAATGATGAGCTTTGATAGCCAAAGTTGACGCGCTCGATGCTACCAGTCCCTGCATTGACAGTAATAGACGAAGCGCCGCCTTTTTTGCCGATATCTCTATCTGTTTTAAAGCGCAGTTGCCATTGACCTTCATCCTCTACCCAGCGTACGCCCAATAGCTGCTGTACTGTCATACCCTGACTTTTAGCCGCGATGTTCGCATGCTCACTGAGATAAGCAATGCTATTGGCTTTGTTGACGACATCAATAGTATCGACATTACTAGCCTCGTTACTCAAAGCCTCGCCCTTTGCAGCGCCAATCCTCGCACCTCTGTCTGCACTAGCAGTCTGCCCAACTTTTTCACGTGGTTTTTTTGATTTTTCTTGTTTTTCGCCTCTGCCTTCGAGCCCAACGACTGCCTGCATGACAGGGCGATAAACTTGCTGTAAATTGAAGCCAACACTCGACCAAGCAATGACAAATAGCATGCCCCAGAGCCACAACCCAAAGGCATGGTGCAAGTCATAATTCAGTTTAAATAGATTGCTCTTGGTACGAATTTTCCACGCTGGTAACCAACGCTTAAAAAAGGACGCACGTTTTTTAGAAGAAGATTTTTTTTGTGCGTTTTTCTTTTTAACTGCTCTCGGAAACGTTAAGTAAAAGCCGATAAAGCAGTTAATCGTCCAAACGACAGACACGATACCTAATACCCATTTGCCGATATCGCCAAGCAATAAATCGCGATGCAACCAAAAAACTTTCCACATGGTATTGTGCAATGCCCATTGGTCTTTATCACGAGTTCCAATGATATTACCGTCATAGGGGTTCACATACACTTCTTGAAACGGTGCTTTTGGTTGATTTTGAGCAGCCTTACCTCGGGCTCTATCTACCGAAAATACTGCCGACCTGTCTGCCGCTATCGACGTTGGCATGCTAGAAAAATTATGTTCTGGATAGGCACTAAGAACCCTATCATGCAGCACCGCAATAGGAAGATGCGGCGTGTCTTGGACATCAACCTGAGCCAGTTTATGATTGAACACATCGTCCAATTCCTCATGAAATGCCAACAATGTGCCAGTAATACCAGCGATAATTAAAAAAGCTGCCATGGCAAGCCCCGTATAACGGTGAATCCAAAGACAGCTGAGGCGAAGATTGAATGACATAAATAAATCTGCTGTTATATTGTGATAGTTATTGATTAGAGAATTTTAATTAAAAAAATCCATTTAAAAAAAGTTACTGACAGCACAAAAGGCCTGAACCAATAGCTCAGACCTTTTTTAATCTAACAAACCCAGTGTTTACCTATTAAAAGTCAACGCTAACGTCAAACACATAAGTACGACCCGGCTCATTGAAGGTACGTGCACCAGCATCGGTACTAGTACCTTCGCGATAAACACCCGTATCAAACAAGTTTTTGACACCCGCACCAACGGTAATCGCCTTTGTCAGATCATAGCGAGTGCTCACATTAGCAATGGCGTACGGATCACGGTCGAGCGACAAGGTATCAAGATCGTCACCTGTTGTCACCGAAACATTAGGCGCCTCAATCGTGCCATAGTAGCTCACGTCAGCGTTAGCATTCCAACGCGGCGTAATATCCCAATCGACACCAGTATTTAGAGTAAATTTAGGAATCAATGATAGCGGCTCGCCATTGTCTTTTCGCTCTGAGCGCAGAATACCGGTTACGTTAGAAGACCATGACACCGTATCGGTAACAGGGACTTTTACAAACCCCTCTAAACCTTCGATAACGGCCTCGCCTTGATTTTCCCATATAAAGATAGAACGATTAGTCGCTGTATCTACTGCCACACGGTCGACACCAGCACCAATGCGATTATCATAGGCATTATGATAGTAGGTCAAGCCAGCAGACAACCCAGTACCATCATCATAAGTAAAGGTCAGCTCTTTGTTCCAAGAAGTCTCACTTTCTAGATCAGGATTACCCAATACCTGACACCCTCTTTCGTCGGTGGGCACCCAAGATGGGCAGCCATTACCATTGGTATAGTAGATATAGTTTGGATCAAGTTGATATAGCGAAGGCGCTTTAAATGCACGACTGACACCGCCTTTCACTGACCAATCAGGGCTAAAATGCCAAGTGCTGTTAATACTGGGCGACCAGTTACTACCCGCCTCGCTATGATAGTCAAAGCGTAGACCTGGTGTAATATACCAGTCAGGTGTAATCTCATAGTTGTCTTCTAAGTAAGCACCGACAAGATAAGCATCTGAGGTTGGATCACGCTTCTCAGGGTCAGTCTCTACATCACCAAACTCAAAACCATCAGCAAAATCTAAAGTAGAAACGACAGGGTTATCTAGCTTTTCACCACGGAACTCAGCGCCAGCTGTTAAAGTATGACGGTCAAAATAGACATCCCACTCTGATTTGGCATTTAACGTATCATAAGTCGCCTCTACCCATGCAAAGTCCTCTCCATCGTCAGGTATGACAATCTGACCTTCGCCACCACCAGCACTGCCTTCACCCAAGCGCTCATTAACTGTCTTAGTATATTCTATGAAGCTGTTACTGCTGGCGTTATCGTACTCACCGCGGTGAGTGATTGCCGCGCCATAGCGCTGCATTTTATTGGTTGTTTCGCCTTCTAACTCATCCACTAGGGTCTCATTGATGGATTGGAACTGTGAGTCACCTGCCCAGCGATTCTCTTGGCGGCTATAGTTCACTTCAAAACCGACGGTATTCATCGCATCCATTGCATATTCGAACAGCTGACGCACATCGATATTTTCGACACCTTCAGTACCTGCGGCAATAGAATCGTCTTGCGCTTCTGCTGCATTAATAGAAGGATCGTCCGCTTCACTATCGTGGTAACCAAGAGTGGTACGCGAGGACAGCTTATCAGTCAATGCACCAGACATATTGACGTTGGTACGCCAGCTACTGCCTTCTAGATCGCTTTCTGGTGCTTCGTAATGTCCACTGACAGAAAACTCCGTTTCTGTTGGGCGCTTGGTAATGATGTTTACCACACCGCCCATGCTACCAGAGCCATAACGGGCTGCTGCTGGTCCACGCAGTACTTCGATACTCTCAATAGCGCTTGGTGGTACCCATTGTGAGTCACCACGCGTGTCTTGCTCACTAGCACGGCCAGGGCGTACGGCATTGCGAGAGGTCACAGGACGACCATCGATTAAGATAAGCGTGTTGTTTGGACCCATGCCACGCAAATCAATTTGACGTTGGTTACCACGTTGACCCGAAGTCGATGAACCCGATAGATTCACACCTGGCATTTTACGTACAATCTCTGAGATGTCATTAGAAAGCGAGGCTTTTTCGATGGCCTCTTCGCTAATGATAGACAGCCCTGCCGCCTGCTCTAACTCCTCTCTCGCCGCTCGTACCACAATCGTGTCTAGTGTGGCTGTAGGTACTGCTTCCTGCTCAGTCGCTGCTTGCGTCACCATCTCATCGCTTTCTGCTGCAACAGCCGTGCTACTAAGAATAGAGGCCACAGCGATACTGAGCAAAACTTTGCCCGTCACTAAGCGTTGAGAGTTCTTTGGAGAAGTGAGGTATGAATGATCAGAGCGACCTGATTGGTTTAACATAAATAACGTTCCTTGAAGCACTTAGGCTCATTAGTACCTTTCAATTGCACCGACAGCGAATATTTTTAGCCACTTCGTAACAAACATGTCATGAAGTATGCGTATGCAAAGTGTGACTAAAGCATGGTCAAGTGGCTTAAATATCGATGTAAGACAAATTAGTAAAGGTAAGTACTGAGTAGGGTTAAAAGTTTGGTAACGCGACAACTGGCATAGACCAACTGCTTAAAATATGAATCACGATAAGTTCTCTAGAATAGGTACAGCAAAGAATCTTTAACTATTCTGTAATGAACGGAACACACTTTAGCAAGATAGAAAAGATAATGCAAACATTAATGATACTTATTCTCATTAATGTTTGCACACGCTATCTAATAGCTATATTAAATGCGAAATCAGTGATCAACATGCCAATAGAAACGCCTCATAATACCGTCCGTATAAGCCAAGAACTGCCAAACTTTATCAGCACCTTCAAGAGCTATCAGAACATACAAAACCTTCAGTGATAGCCTACATCGTTATATAAACGCTATGAATCAGATTCTGCATCCTGACGCTTGATCACCTTATGCTCATCTTCGCTATTGTCCAGTTTCCAATAGCTCGAAATATACAAATGGGTTTTAGCCACATTTCGGTCATTTTTGAAGTACTGGCGCAGTGCTCGCATACTATTGAACTCACACGCTGTCCACACCGCGGCCTCGCCCTCTAACCAAGTCAGTGCTTTGACTTGCTCTAGCAAGGGATAGTGGCTATCGCTTGTAGCTGGATTGATAACCCAATGAATCTCTATATTTTGCGGTTTTTTAATAGACTGAATATCAGCGTCGCTCAGCACTTCTATGACCGCATAACCCACTGCGTCATCAGGTAGCTGTGCTAAATTCACCGTGATAGCTGGCAGTGCCGTCATATCACCTACCAACAAAAACCAGCCTGCCTGATGATTGATCAGCTTTTTTTCACCCGGGCCGCCAATCAAAATCCTATCTCCTATGGTAGTTGTTTTTGCCCAGTGCGATGCCAGTCCTTCGGTACCTTGATGATTGAGACCATGTAATACAAAATCGACATCGATCTCATTGTCACGCTGCTGAACAATGGTGTAAGTGCGCAGAATTGGTTTGCGCCCTTCACCCTGTGGAAACATCAACTTGATATAGCCGCTTTCCTGATCGGCGGGAAAGCCGTCAAACGCCTCCCCGCCTAACGTAATACGGCGCATGTTGGGCGTGATATCAACAATACTTTTAACCTCTAAAATTCTAGGCGTTGGTTTGGCCATTTTTTACATCCTTTTCTATAAATTTATCTCTAACGTTTAGTGTCTGATAACAACTCAATCAATAGTTCTTTAACAGGGGTAAAAATAGAACAGTCAATCTCATATAAACATTAAAAAGCCAGCCACCTCAAAAAGGTAACTGGCTACTATTAGCTGTCAAATTGACGTGTTCAACATGAATTATTAAATGCCAGTTTTCTAGCTATTAAACCTATCTATCAAACCTAGCTATTAAAATTGATAGGTTAAAGAGGTTTTGATGTTGCGACCCATTTCAAAATCTGTATAGTTGTCATCTAACGCGTTGTTACGCGAGGCATGGCTAGCATAAGTTTCATCAAATATATTATAGACCCCAAGTGTGGCTTTTAAGCCTTCAATTTGAGCTGGAGTGTAAGTCATATAAATATCATGCACATCATAGTTAGGTTTTTCGATATCATCATCACCTGTATTAGGTGTTACTGAAGCAACGTACGTACTACGCCATCCAAGGTCAATAGTGTCCGTTGGTGCATAACCAAGGTTCACCATATACTTATCACCAGATTCAGAGCTACTACCGCTCACTGACGCGATATTATAACCAGTATCTTCGCCTTTGCTACGTGCTCGGGCATAACTTAAACCCATACTAAAGTTATTAGCTCTGTAATCAGCTGCTAGCTCAACACCTTTAATTTTATAGTCTTCATCGCTATTAACCACACCCTGACAGCTGCCGCCTAGCGCTCCTGTATTACAATCTAAACCAATTCTAGTACCGCCCGTACGTACAAACTCAATATAGTTTTCGATATTAGTTTCAAAGTACTTGGCACTCAATTGTAGCGTATCATCACTGGTCGTCAGACCACGCAACGTCTTGACAATACCGACTTCAGTGTTATCACCTTCCTCTGCTTTTAGATCGCTATTCACAAAAGTGTCTGAGCCGTCTTGGTTGAAGATTGCTTGGCTTAAATCTGGGCCATTGAACAGCTGAGTATAACTGGCAAATACTTGTGTGCTTGGGGTAATTTCATAACTGGCCGCTAGTGCACCGACGACATTGTCGTAAGTTTGGCCAGCAGATACAAACTCTGGAGACTCGTAACGATCATAACGAACCCCAGGTGTTAGGGTTATTTTACCTATCTGCCACTGGTCTTCTAGATAGACTGAAGTATTGGTCGCCTCATCACTACCAGTCGTAACCGCATCTCGCGACATCTCTGACTCTTTTTTGTAGTGCTCAATACCTGCAATCAGCTTATGAGTGCCTGTGATACCTTTAATGATGCTACTGTCAATAACACTGGTATTTTGAATTTTGGCACCAGTGGTTTGGACGCCTGCTTCCCAATCATAACCTAGGTTTTCGGTGTAATCCGTATCCCGTGAGATGGTCGTCTCTGTTTGATAAACATTGGCATCTACATCGATCAGGCTACTCGCTGGATTATAGTTATAATCTAGCGCATAAGTCTCACGTTTTACTTTTTGTGGAAGAATTTCATTCCAACTTCCCACACCTGTGCTCGCTGGAAAATCGGGACGCAAAGGATACAAACCTTCGTTTTCGGTACTACTAAAGCTAGCACCGACATGATGTGCATCGCCAACATAAGCACCCGCTTTTAGTAGGATGTTTTCACCTTCGCTATCTTCTGTCTGAATACTGCGACCTTTACCATCTTCACCAGAATCGGCATTACGCTTACCATAATAAGCAAGCAAGTCGATGTTGTCTGTCGGTGCAGCATAGACGGTCGCTGATGTTAAAAGCTCATCATTATTACTACCATACCCTGCATGTAATTTGGCACCGATTTTTTGACCTGATTTTAATAGGTCTACAGCATCGACAGTCTCGAAAGCAACCCCGCCACCAATAGCATCATTACCAAGCGTCACTGAGTTGTTACCAACTGCAACTTCTGCTTGTTTTAACAAATCTGGGTCAATCGTGACATCACCCATATGATAAAACAAAGCGCCCTCTTGACGTGCGCCATCAATCGTTACTTTTAGATTGGTATCATCTAATCCACGGACTCGTACACGCTGATTAACTGATGATGTGCCGCCAACTTCAACGCCTGGCACTACGTCTAAAAAATCGCTCAAATGGCTCGCTTGTGCAGCAGGTACATAGTCATCTATATAAACAGAATCCGATTGTACTCCATCACGTACAGAGCTATTGGCTGTCACTGTGATGGTCTGTAACGTGACGTTTGGCACGTCTTCTGCCGGAGCCGCACTAGTCGCTTGCGACCATAATACCGCAGCAACACCCATAGATAATACCGTTAATGGGCTAGAGAGCTTTGATGATTTTACTTCACGCATAACGAACTTACTCACTTTATTTACTATTAGGAATTAGAAGTTTTGAGACGATTTATTCAAACGTTGATTGTTTTGAATAACCGCTTCTATTAATGATTAACAACTGCTTTTTGCATGATAGGCATTCAGATGAATAGCCATTTTTACCATGCTAAATCTATCTCATAAATAAAAATGCTAATGATAATTGTTAGCATTTATTGAAGACAGGTATCCTAACTAAATATTAACAATTTAGCAATAAATACTATGATTAATTTCATATTTAGACAGATTTGAAGTCCTAACCCTTCATCAAAACATTCTGATTATTTATTAGTCAAAGCCTTATATAACAGTTCATCCAACGTAAAACCTATATCCACATTCTTATAATAAATAACCATTATTTTATAAATAAACATGCTAATGTTAGAAAAATGTTGCAATAACTAACCCTTTCCCTATACCCTTAGGTAGTTGACCAATTAGTCAGGTTTGTAATAATGGCTATTTGCTAGACTCATAAATAACTAATAGCTACCTACTTTTATGTATTCACATAAGAATAAGTGCGACTCTTTGTGAGATGGCTAAACAATACGACTGGTTCTCTAAACTAGAATCAATTCAGTTGGAAAGTATGACAGGGCAACCGAGTGTAGAGGTATATTGGATACTTCAAGTGAGGCTGACGCTGTAACGCATTTATAGTGCATTGATTGACACTATGTATCATCGCATTGCTTAATAATCTCCATAGAGCTGGGACTGAAAGTCACCTTAGGAGGAAGCCAAGATGAGTGAGCACACTCAAGGGAACCCCGATTTATTATATGGACTGCATGACCGTCCTGCTCCTGCAAAAGCATTTTTAGGGGCAGTACAACACGTACTTGCCAGCTTCGTTGGTATCATTACTCCATCATTAATCATAGGCGGTGTCTTGGGTTTAGGGGAACATATCCCCTATCTCATCAGCATGTCATTGATGGTTTCAGGTATTGCAACTTTTATCCAAACACGTAAAGTTGGGCCAGTGGGTTCAGGTTTAATGGCGTTACAAGGCACCAGTTTTGGCTTCTTAGCCGCGGTACTAGCAGCAGGCTTTGTGGTAAAAAACAGAGGCGGTAGTCCAGAGGAAATTCTCTCTGTCATCTTTGGGGTGTCATTTCTTGGTGCCTTTGTCGAAATTTTCTTGAGTCAGTTCATCACCAAACTCAAATCATTGATGAGTCCAATCGTGACAGGTTGTGTGATCGTAACTATCGGTCTATCACTAACTAAGGTTGGTTTGACAGATTTGGCAGGCGGTGTCGGTGCTGAAGACTTTGGTAGTATGCAAAATTTACTACTAGGCGGTGGTGTATTGGTCAGTGTGGTACTGATTAGTATCGTCAATAATAAAGTCATTCGCTCAAGTGCGATATTTATTGGGTTGATGCTAGGGCTGATAGCTGCTGTCTTTATGGGGCGTATAGATTTTTCTTTGGTCTCTGAAGCCCCTCTATTTACGATGCCTGTGCCTTTTAAATTCGGTTTTGGTTTTGACTGGCAGGCTTTTATCCCTATTGCCTTTATGTATGTCATTACCAGTATTGAGACATCAGGTGATTTGACAGCGACTTCGATGATCTCAGGTGAGCCAATCAAAGGCCCAGTATACGAGAAACGTATCAAAGGCGGTGTACTAGGTGATGGTGTCAACTCATTGATTGCAGCCGTATTTAACACCTTCCCAGTGACGACTTTTAGCCAGAACAATGGTGTTATTCAGATGACGGGGATTGCCAGCCGCTATATTGGCTTTTATGTTGGCGCTATCTTATTCACCATGGGCATGTTCCCTATCCTTGGCGCTATCTTCACTCAGTTACCCAAGCCGGTCGTTGGCGGTGTGACATTGCTGATGTTTGCAACGGTAGCGACTGCTGGTATTCGCATTCTATCAACAGTGAACTTCACCCATCGCAATATCCTAATCATCGCGACCTCTCTAGGTCTATCAATGGGTGTGGCCTTTGTACCTGATGTATTCGCACAAGCACCGCAGCTCTTCCGTAATATCTTTGGTTCAGCGGTGACCATGTCGGGTATCGTCGCCATTGCACTTGATATGATTTTACCCAAGAACTACGGTGTTGAATTTGATACAGCAGAGCAGCATTTGGATGATGGCTTAAAGCCGCTTAGACAAAAAATTTAACCTTTCCTAATGAAAATAACGCTAGCGCATTGATAATGCACTAGCGTTATTTGTTTTTATAATTCGTTTTTATGAAATGATAATAAACAATCGTTATTCAAGACCACAGCCGCGTAAGATAAACGGCACCAAGAAATCAGCGGCACGTGTTTCGTCCTGCTGGTCATAATCAGTCTTTTCCATCAAGCCAACGATTTCTGTTTCAAATTCAGCATAGCGTTGCGTTGTTGCCCAAATCAAAATCAATAACTGTAATGGGTCAGCAATGCCAATTTTGCCTTGCTCATGCCAGACTTTCATGACCTTTGCCTTATCAATCGCCCACTCTTTCATCGTCGTCGACATAAAATTATTCAAATGTGGTGCACCGCCGATGACTTCCAGCGCAAACAGTTTATGTCGGTTTGGATTAGCAAAGGCTTGATGTAGTTTGGTACGAACAAATTTTTCGATGACCACTTTAGGATCACTATCAACTGTCATGGTCACTAGACCATCGTTCCACTCTTGAATAATAGAGTGCAACACCATCTGATACAGATTCTTTTTATTTTTAAAATAGTAATGAATATTGGCCTTTGGCAGCTTGGCTCTATCAGCGATACTTTGCATCGTCGCACCACCAAATCCTTGCAGCACAAACTCCTCTTCAGCTGCCGCTAGAATAACAGCCTGATTGTGTGCACGAATGCCTTGCTGGTTATGCGGTGTCGCCGCCTCAAACGTCTCTTGTATGTTTATGTCGGTCTCTTGGGCCATGTGAGTTATACCTGTCGTTATTATGATGAATAAATAGCAGGATTCGAATAAGTATCTCTATTTAATTTCTAATTTTTATGAAATATAAGCCACTTAAATAAAATATCCTGATAAAGTAGTTGACCAAATGGTCAGGTTTGAGCAGAATAGTAATATTAAACCAATTATTATTCGATAAATACTATTTCAGTATGTGATTTTGTATCTAGCAGTATGAGCGTATCACCATAAACCCAATGCTCGCCCATTCTAATCCATCACTGTTAAATGAAAAGGAGATTACTGTGAAATTATCTTTACAGCAATTTAACGAACTCTCGCCAGCTGACGCAACCTCACATCTATTGACCTGTTGTACCAGCACTCATTGGGCGCAGACATTAGTAAATAAACGTCCTTTCATCGACATGCACGCCGTGCTCGCCCATAGTGATGACGCTTGGATGCAATCTCAAACGGATGAGCAGAATCTATTAGAAGCGTTTGATGGGCATCCACAAATTGGCAATGTCGATTCGTTAAAAGCAAAATATCGCAACACGCAAGACAGTGCAGCACACGAGCAATCAGGTGCCAATGACGCTGAAGACGATGTCATTGCAGCATTGGCACAAGGCAATCAAGATTATCTCGATAAATTTGGTTTTATCTTTATTGTATTTGCCACCGGTAAGAGCGCTCAGCAAATGCTAGATCTACTGTTAGCGCGGCTACCAAATGATCGCGATACTGAACTCGTCAATGCCGCTACCGAGCAAAATAAAATCACGCGTTTACGGTTACAGAAACTGCTGAGCGCCGAGTAAACCTCATCTGCCCCACATATATAAATGGAGTTATTATGTCAGCCACTCTCTCATCACATATTTTAGACACTCATCTAGGCAAACCAGCGGCTGATGTCGCCGTGACCCTACATCGTATTAGCGATAGCGGCGAAGCCACTCTATTGGCAAACGGTATCACCAATGCCGATGGCCGCGTGGCTCCTGACAGCTGGCAGTTTGGCTCAGAAATTAATGGTAGCGAATCTGATTTGAGTCATGGCCGTTATACGCTGACTTTTGATACGCAGTCTTATTTTGATACGCAGCAGCTCACCGCATTTTATCCGCAAGTCATCATCGATTTTATGGTGCGTGATGCCAATCATTACCACATACCGTTATTGCTTAGCGCACATGGCTACAGCACTTATCGTGGCTCGTGATTGTATTTAATGTCATTTGATTTGATGGCATTTAATTTGATGTCATGACGACGAAATGACGGTGCAAGAGCACATCGCAGTACAACGGTATATTAAATACCAAAGCATATCGAACAAAAAAACGCTGACGACAGAATATCGTAAAAAAGGACATTTGCCACATGGGCGCTTATTATCTCGACTGGTTAAATTTATTTTTCCGCTGGTTCCACGTCATCGCTGGCGTAGCATGGATTGGGGCTTCATTTTATTTTGTTTGGTTAGATCTCAGTCTACGTAAACCACCACAGTGGAAAACGGACAAAGGTATTTCCGGTGACCTATGGGCGGTACATGGCGGTGGCTTTTATGAAATTGCCAAATATAAGCTCGAACCTGAACAGATGCCCAAAACGCTACATTGGTTCAAATGGGAGGCTTATACCACTTGGCTGACGGGTATGGCCATGCTGTCTATCGTCTACTATGCCAATGCTACGGCGTATCTGATTGACCCAAGCAAAGTTGCCTTTGGTAGCAGTGTTGGTGCTATCTCGACCAGCTTGTTGTTCTTATTCGGTAGCTACTTTATCTATGAAGTGATTGTCCGTAGTCACTTGGGCAAAAACTCACTCATCTTTAGTAGCATTATTTTTATCCTATTGATTATCGCTTGCTGGGGTTCGTACCAGTTATTTAGTGACCGAGCATCATTCATCCATATTGGTGCCATTTTAGGTACGGTCATGGCAGGTAACGTCTTCTTTGGTATCATGCCCGCCCAACGAGCGCTAGTCGATTGCGTGAGGCGTGGAGAGAAACCGGGCAAGGAAGTAGCCGATTTGGCACTACAAGCCAAAAACCGCTCATTGATGAATAACTACTTCACCCTGCCGCTTATTTTTATCATGATTAGCAATCACTATCCGATGATGTACGCTCATGCTCACGGTTGGTTGGTTTTAGTCTTTGTCTGTATTATCACTGCAATCGTACGTCATTACTTTAACCAAAAGCATTTGGACAATCATAAGCCGCGCTATTTGGTTATCCCTGCTGTATTAACGGTTTTGTTAATTATTTGGATGCGTCCTGAGCCAATTGAACCATTGCCTGTTGCTACTGCTGCTACTGCAGTCGCAGCTGAAACAGTAACACCTGACAGTGTGCCACCAACTACTGAGAGTGCAGTTGCCAGTTCTGCTGTGAGTACTGATGCCCTCTCTGATGAAGCTGTCTCCAATGAAAGTGTCACTGCCGATGTCGTACCAGTTACGGCCTCTGTAGCTACTGGTGTTGACGACGCCATGATGAATGTTGTGCACACTCGCTGTAGTACTTGCCATGCGGCACAGCCTACTCAGCAGGGATTTGCCGCGCCGCCCGCAGGTATTATCTTACAAACGCCAGCAGACATAAAAATGCATAAAGCCAAAATCATTACTGCCGTACAAACAGGCTATATGCCATTGGCCAACCTCACTCAGTTGACGGATGAAGAACGTCAGCAGATGGTTGCCTATGCGTCAGGGTTATAGATCACAGTCGATAGATACAGATCATATAAATCCAAAGTTACGCCTTATAAAGCTACGCCTTACTTTGCTGCAGTTGCTCTAGTTTATTTAAGGCATTTAAGATATTGAGGATACATTTACAATGAGTAAAAAAATAACCAGTGATTTCAATCAAGATGCCTACCCTCGCGACTTAAAAGGCTATGGTGATAAGCCACCAAAAGCCAACTGGCCGGGCGGTGCCAAAATCGCTGTTCAGTTCGTTCTCAATATTGAAGAAGGCGCAGAAAACAGCGTCATTCATGGTGATGGTCAGTCAGAGCGGTTTTTATCGGATGTTTTGGGCACGCCAGAGTTTAACAATCGCCACCAGTCGATTGAGTCAGCATTCGAGTACGGTAGCCGCGTCGGTGTGTGGCGAGTATTGGATACCTTTAAAGAGTATGGTTTGCCTATTACTACCTTTACTTGTGCTGCGGCTGCCGAAAAAACACCACATATTATCGAGCGCGTATTAGAAGATGGACACGAAATTGCCAGTCACGGTTTACGCTGGATTACTTATCAAAATATGTACCGCGAAACCGAGCGTGAGCACGTGCGCCGCGCGACTGAGATATTCGAGAGCATGATTGGTGGTCAGCCGCTTGGTTGGTACACTGGTCGCGATAGCCCCAACACTCGTGAGCTGGTCGCCGAGCAAGGTGGCTATATTTATGACTCTGACTCTTATGCGGACGAGCTTCCTTACTGGCTCAATGTCAAAGTAGAAGACGGTAACAAAAGCGCGCGCAAACCGCATCTCGTTATCCCTTATACGCTAGAAACCAACGACATGCGTTTCGCTTCTAGTCCCGGGTTTACCAATGCTGAACCTTTTTATCAGTATCTAAAAGACAGTTTCGACACCTTATACGAGGAAGGCGAACATACACCTAAAATGCTCACAATCGGTTTGCATTGTCGCATCATTGGCCGTGCAGGTCGCATCACCGCCCTCAAAAAGTTTTTGCAATACATCACTAGCAAACCTGACGTGTGGGTATGTCGCCGCGATGACATTGCCAAACATTGGTATAAAAACCATCCAGCCACTGCGGACAACACGGCAAACTGGCTGTAACCCTACGTTTAGATACCCATTTATCGCAGCACACCATTATTATCGCGGCACAACACCATTAAGGAATATTAATAATGTCAAAAAAAAGCACCTATTACGCACCAACTGGCGGATTACCTCCACAAACACAACTACTATCCGATCGCGCTATCTTCACCGAAGCCTATGCAATTATTCCCAAACGTGTCTTAACCGACATTGTTATTAGCTACCTACCATTTTGGGAAGGCATGCGGATGTGGGTAATTGCACGTCCTTTAACTGGCTTTTCAGAGACCTTCTCACAATACATCGTTGAAGTAGCGCCAAACGGAGGCTCTCAGAAGCCTGAGCTAGACATGAAAGCCGAAGCCGTATTGTTTGTCGTTGAAGGTGAAATGGATATTACCATTGAAGGCGAAGCGCATCATATGGAAGCAGGTGGCTATGCTTTCTTACCGCCGGAATGTAAGTGGACGGTGAAAAACAACAGTGATAAGCACGTTAAATTTCATTGGATCCGCAAGGCTTATCAGTTTGTAGACGGTATCGATGCGCCCGAGCCTTTTATCACCAGCGATCACGAAGTTGATGCTATTGAGATGCCGGGCACAGATGGCGTATGGGCAACCACTCGATTTACAGAGCAGTCTGATATGCGTCATGACATGCATGTGAATATCGTTACTTTCCAGCCAGGTGGCGTGATTCCATTTGATGAAACTCATGTGATGGAACATGGGTTGTATGTACTAGAAGGTAAAGCCGTCTATCACTTAAACGGTGAATGGGTAGAAGTGGAGGCAGGTGATTTTATGTGGCTACGCGCATTTTGCCCGCAGTCTTGTTATGCCGGTGGACCGGGTCCATTTAGATACTTGCTATATAAAGATGTGAATAGACATATGCCATTTATTCGCCCAGAGCGATAAGTCGTCTCTTTTTTGTATTAACCTGACTATAAATAAACAATATAGACGCATCATCGTTTATTTGAGTATGTCATTTATTCTCAAGTGGTGATTTAAGTCACATACTGGTTTATGATAAATTAGCTCATAATAATTATAAACAGTGATTATACATAGCAATCACCAAAAGTAAGGCAAGTCATGAGTACTCTTATGAAGACTACGATCGTTGCAAAACCTTTAACCAAAGCTGATTTTGCGCCCTATGGCACCGTTATCGAACCCTATGACAAGGGCGAGCAAACGCCTGAAAACAGCTACCATATCAATAAAGGCTATGCATGTCGCCATCATGCCATCGCCGAGGCTAAGCTTGACGGTGGTAATGTCGGCATGAGTATCTTCCGTGCCAAAAAACGTGATTTCCCTATCTGCTTATCGGTGATGGAATACCATCCGTTTGGCACGCAGGCGTTCTTTTCCATGAATGCTCAGGACTATGTCGTTGTCGTTGCGCCCGCAGGTACGCCACCTCAATCTGCTGATGATTTGACCGTGTTTTATGCCAAATCTCATCAAGGGGTGCAGTATGACGCCAATGTTTGGCATCACCCCCTACTCGCACTGGGTCATGACTCTGACTTTTTAGTGATTGACCGTATCAATGGTGAAGGCAAAAATTGCTATGAGCTTGATATAGACGGTTGGCAGGTACAAATTGAGCTTGCCTCAGAGTAGGTTAAAACAGTATTAATAATAAATGATAGACAGACCAGCTAATCACCATTAGCTGGTTTTTTACTTTGGACGAATTGAATATTATAGAAAGGTTTAGTGAAAGTAAGACAGCATTTTATGACTTTACTTGTTTTTTACGTACTACTGTACTAGAATACTGAAACAAAGCTAAAGCAAGCAAGATAATCATCTATCCTTTTATTAAGATTGAATATTATGAGTACCGACCCTTATCGCAGTTTATTAAAGCATCTAGCGGATTGTCATGACAGTGCTGATATCGAAGTACTGTTTAGTGCGCTATTGACCGACAAAGAACAACGCGAAATTGCCAACCGTATCCGTATTTTTGACTTGTTAGAACACAACATTACCCAACGTGAAATCTCTGAGAAGTTAGGCGTCGGTATCGCAACCGTCTCGCGCGGTGCCAAAGTTATGCAAAGTCATGACGTCAGCGCGCTGTTAGCGACACACAGACAAGACACTTAATGTATTAAACAATACTCTCAACATTCTTTTTATTTTTAGCTAGGGCGTGTCATCAATTAGATAATGAGGCTTAAAATGAGAAAAATTGTAGATAAACAAGGAAGCAATTGCCGTTAATATGAATATATTGACAAAATTGCTGACGATGTTTAGCAAAATTTAGCCATTTTAAGGCCATTAAATGCATTAATGTGCTAATTGGTGACACGCCCTAATACATATTTGAACTATTTCGGACTTTGTTATGACATCCACGACTCGTATACAGACCACGCCTGCTCCTATCGATATTCCGAGCAAACCACAACGTATCAAACTCACGCAAGATATTGATTTTTTCGCATTATTCAAACGCATCGAAAGCGCTTTTGACACCTGTTATTTACTCGAATCCTTGGGCGAAGATAGCCATATCTCACGTCATCATGCCATTGGTTTTGATCCAGTTATGACCATCGCAGCATTAGACCGCACTACCCTTGCGATTACGGACAACAAAACTGCCCAAACAAGCCATTATCAAACTGAAAACCCGTATCAGCTATTACGTCAGATTACTCCTCAGCATGTCATCGCTCGTGATCAAAGTGGTGGTTTGGTCGGCTATCTAGGCTATGACAGTGTGAATTTCTTTGAGCCCAGCCTCGATGCCAAGTCTAGCGACGACTTTGAACCATTTAAGTTTGGCGTATATTTAGATGGCTTGACGCTCGATAAGATGACGGGTGAAATTTTCTATTTCTATTATCCAACCGCGCAGCAAGAAAACCGCATCGAGCAAATTAAAGCCTTATTTGATATCGATATTCCAAGCTATGATAAGCCTACGGTTGAGTTTTTGGGCGATGGTATGAGCCAAGAGGAACATGCCAAAGTAGTAATGAAGGTCAAAGAAGACATCATCTCTGGGCGTATCTTTCAGTGTGAAGTAGGGTTCAAGTCTAAGTATCGTATCGCTGGTGATAAGATGCCAATTTATGAAAAACTGCGCGCTGTTAATCCTTCACCGCACATGTACTTTATGAAGTTTGCTCAGCAGTGCATCATCGGTGCCTCACCTGAGCTACTATTTCGCTTACGTCAAGGTGAGATGGAAACCTATCCACTTGCAGGGACAGCCAAGCGCGGCGTCGATGTGATCGAAGACCGTAAGCTCGCCCGTGCATTGCTCAACGATGACAAAGAGATTGCCGAACACAATATGTTGGTCGATTTACATCGTAACGATATTGGCCGTGTGGCACGATTTGGCACCGTAAAAGTCCGTAGTTTGATGGATATCAAGCGATTCTCACACGTGCAGCATATCTCCTCTGAAATCGTCGGTATCCTACATCCCAATGAAGACATGTTTAGCGCACTTGCCAGCAACTTCCCAGCAGGCACATTGTCTGGTGCACCAAAAGTTGAAGCCATCAAAGTCATCAATGAACTAGAGCCTGATGGTCGCGGTGCCTATGGTGGTGCGCTTGGGTCATTCAATTTCAATGGCGATTGTATCTTTGCTATTCCTATTCGCAGCCTCTTTATCAGTGGCGAATCTGCCTATGCACAGACCTGTGGCGGTAACGTTTACGACTCCAATCCTGCCGATGAATACTTGGAAATTCAGCGCAAACTGTCTGCGATGAAAGTAGTACTAGACAGCTTTATGTAGCTGTCATTTGTACCAGCCACAATTCGTAAATTGACCACATTTTACCTAGCTATATTTTTATCAAAGAGTTTATGACCCATGAATGTTTTAATTATCGATAACTACGACTCGTTTACTTTCAATCTTTACCAATATATTGGTGAGATTTTACAAAACATGGATGGCGATGAAGAAGCAAGCGTCATCGTTAAACGCAACAATGAAATTACGCTGGCTGATGTGCAAGCGATGAATCTTGATCGAATCATTATCTCACCAGGCCCTGGTGCACCTGATGACCCTGCCTACTTCGGTATTTGTGCTGAGGTCATCGAAGTGATGGGCAAAACGACGCCGTTACTGGGTGTTTGCTTAGGTATGCAAGGCATTGCTCATGTGTTTGGTGGTGATGTGATACGTGCCAATGTACCGATGCATGGCAAGGTGTCATCAATTAGCCATGATGGTTCAGGTGTCTATCAAGGCCTGCCGCAAGAGATCGAAATCATGCGCTATCACTCATTAATGGTGAAAGCAGATACGTTACCAGATTGCTTGACTGTCACCGCCGTCGTGACTAACGATGCCCATGTTGAGCATAGCTTAGCGGAATCGGCGTTAGCAGGTGATGAGATTATGGGACTGGCGCACAAAGTCTATCCCATTCAAGGCGTACAATTTCATCCGGAATCTTTTGCTACCGAAGGTGCCAAGCGCTTGCTCAGTAACTTTTTGATGCAGGTATAAATCCGTCATATTAGGGCAATTATATTTATATCGATGGCATTTCTGAGCGACTCCATAATATTTTCATGATAGACTAAAATAACGAACAAACAAAAGACAGCCCTCAATCGGGTTGTCTTTTCTTATTTCAGTATTGTATTACGTCAGACCATTCACAAAATTTGAGCAGTGAAGAAAGCGAGTTCAAACGCTATTTTTGGTAATGCCTGAACATAGTAGTGCCTGAACATAGTAGTGCCTGAACATAGTAGTGCCTGAACATAGTAGTGCCTGAATAAGTTAACACAGCTGACTGTATTTTTTGAGTTTGGTATATCGTCAGCACGCAATATCGATATAAGAAAACCTTATTAGCCATACGTTGGTATGGTTAACGAAGTTGCTACCCTAGCAGTTTTATAGTGATTAGATTGTAGTTACCCAAGAGGCTTGGACAGCCTATAACTTGTAAATCTTGCGACACTCAAATAAAAAAGAGAACGATATGGCGAACATGGATACAGCAGTGCCATCACCAAAATCATGGATAGGCATCATTCAAATTATCACGGCAGCTATTTGCTGGGGAACACTGGGTATATTTTCTACCTACCTTAATCAAATCGGCTTTAGTGGCTGGCAAGTGACCATACTACGGATTGTCACGGCCGCTTTTATTATATTGGCCATGCTCCCAAAATTATGGCCTGATCTGATTAAGCTGCGCCCAAAACACTGGCTCGGACTGGCACTTCAGTCACTAATAGGTGTGCTTAGCATGTCCATCTGCTATTTTTTTGCCGTCAGCTATGTTGGCGCAGGTCCTGCTGTCGCGCTGCTGTACACTGCGCCCGTGTTTAGTTTACTGTTTTCGGCCTTTTTGCTCAATGAGTCTATTACGCGAAAATCAGCACTGCTGTCACTAATGGCTGTGTTTGGTGTGGGCTTAACCATGCTAGGCGAGCAGGCGCAAGTCAACTGGGGTATCGTGCTGGGATTATTAGCAGGCATGTCCTACTCCCTATACGGTGTGCTTGGTAAACGCGCGATGCATTATGCTCACCCTGCTCCGTTGGTATTTTTCACGTCTATCATCATCAGTGCAGGTGTGCTGCTGCTATTGCCAGAGACTTATAATACTTATGAGCAACTATTTAGCCTGCCTCTGCTGACTTGGGGTTATGTCTTAGGGCTGTCTTTACTCGGAACCGTGGTGCCTTTTGGGTTGTACATGAAAGCGTTAGAGAAGCTCCCTGCCAGTCGCGCTTCAGTATTTACGATTTTTGAGCCTCTGACAGCCATTGCCCTTGCCATACTCTTACTACATCAATCACTGTCTTTGATTCAGTATGTAGGTGTGGTGCTTATTTTACTGGCAGCTTTGTTTAATGCTGTGCTAAATGGTACTGCCACTCGCGTACCACGTTGGTTAAGGTTAAAGAAACGACAAAAAGTTTAAGTGCTCTGTCTCATTATTTAACATCGCCTGCTATCTGCTGTTATAAAAAAAGCCCCAACCATGACATCATGATTGGGGCTTTTTTCGCTTAGAACGTCAGTTGATTGTCATAACGCTATGACTTCTCGATACGCTGTAAAAACGCCTGCGTACGAGGATGCACTGACAATTCAAACATCTGCTCAGGGCTACCTTCTTCGACCACATGACCATCTTCGATTAGTATCACATGATCTGCGACTTCACGAGCAAAATTGATTTCGTGGGTCACAACAACCATCGTCCAACCTTCAGAGGCCAGTTGCTTCATAGTGCCTAATACATCTTGAACCAGTTCAGGATCAAGCGCAGAGGTCGGCTCATCGAACAACAGTAATGATGGCTCGATAGCGAGCGCACGAGCAATACCGATACGCTGCTGCTGACCACCAGATAGCTGAAACGGATACAGATCCGCTTTGTCTGACAGACCAACCTTCTCCAGTAGCGCCAATGCCTGCGTACGGGCTTGCGCTTTGGTCTGACCCTGTACTACTGTAGGCCCAAGCATTAGGTTCTCAATGGCAGTCTTATGTGGAAACAAGTTATAAGACTGAAACACCATGCCAGACTTACGCTGTAGTGCTAGCAATGTTTTCTTTTTAGGCTTAGTAGCAAAGTCTACTGTCAAGCTACCATCATCAAAAGCAATGACACCTTGATCGGGAATTTCTAGCGCATTGAGACAACGCAAAAACGTCGTCTTACCTGACCCTGATGGCCCTAATATCACCACCACTTTGCCTTTATTGATGGTCAAGTCGATGCCTTTGAGCACCTGATTGCCGCCAAAGGCTTTATGAATATTAGTGACTTTGATCATAAAAATTCCTGTTGTACTGGTCTCTATTTGCGACTGTTTGTTCTTAAATACTTGTTCTAAAGCGCTTGCATGACTAATGACTAATGACTAATGACTAATGGCTAATGGCTATCTAGCTAATAGCTGTGTAGCTAAGAATTATTCAACCATCACTTATTTTGCCACGTAACGATCTAGCCTAGTTTCAAGCTTGCCTTGAATAAAGGTCAAGAACAGACAAATACCCCAATAAATAATCGCTGCCTCAGTATAAACCAGCATAAACTCATAGTTACGTGCTGTGATAATCTGAGCTTGTTTAAATAGCTCAGTGACCAAGACAAGTGAAGCCAAAGAGGTGTCTTTTACCAAACTAATAAAGGTATTGGATAACGGTGGTACTGACACCCGAAGCGCTTGCGGCAAAATGACATGTCGGAAGGTCTGTAGATACGTCAAGCCAACCGTCGAGCCTGCTTCCCACTGTCCTTTTGGAATCGACAAAATAGAAGCACGCACCGTCTCCGATGCATAAGCGCCAATATTAAGCGAAAACGCGATAATCGCTGAAGGAAAGGGATCAAGCTTTATCCCAATACTTGGCAAACCATAGAAAATAATAAATAGCTGCACAAGCATCGGTGTACCACGAATCGCCGACACATACACGCGCGCAAGTCGATAGATTACCTCATGGAACCAACTGGCACGCGGTACGATACGAATCAATGCTACTGTCAACGCAATGGCCATACCAATCGCAAATGAGATCAATGCTAGCGGTATCGAGTAATAGATACCGCCTTTGAGCATCGGCCAAAATGACGAGATGACAATCTGTGCTCGATCAGGACTCATGAATGGCAATACTGCCAATAAGTCCGCGAACCATGATGCTGACATTACAGAAGCTGGCATGATAAAACCTGACATTATTTTTGTTGACTTATATCAGCACCAAAGAACTCTTTGCTAAGCTTGGTGAGCGTACCATCAGCGGTCAATTCTGCCATCGCGTCATTTAGTTTTGCTACGACTGCATCATCACCTTTAATCAATACTAAACCTGAACCACGCATCTCGCTAGCAGGAGCCGTCAGTTTGATCTCAAGATCTGCATCTGGGAATTTTTTGAGATAATCGAGTACAGCCAAGTTGTCATTCATCGTAAAGTCAGCACGGTCTTGCTTCACCAATTGAATAGCTTGCGCCATACCATCGACAGGAACGATTTCTGCCTCATAACGTTCTGCTAGCTCACCATAGTTACTGCTGAGTGATTGGGCGGTACGCAAACCCTTTAAGTTATCCCATGAGCTATAACGAGTTTCGTTAGTCGGTGCCAATACTACTGCACCTGACCAGCTATAAGGATTGGCTTTGTCATACTTAGCAAGGCGTTCAGGCGTGGTCAAACTGACTTGGTTGGCAACCATATCGAAACGTCCTGAATCCAAACCTGCCAACATCGCGTCCCATTGGGTTTCTTTAAACTCGACGTCTACGCCTAGTTTATCCGCAACGGCACGTGTCACTTCGACATCATAACCCGTCAGTTTGCCACTCTCATCATGATACGTGAACGGAGGATAAGTACCCTCTGTACCGACGTTGATGGTGCCGCCATTATTGATACGCTGTAGCAAATCAGAACCACCAGTCGCAGTGCTGTCAGTCGCAGTAGTATCGGCATCATTGGTAGTAGACTGACCACAAGCGGCAAGGAACATAGTGCTGGCGGCAAGGGCTAAAAGAGTACGACGTTTCATAAGACGTCCTTATAAGAGTGAATGAATAAAGTGAAAACACATACAACCAATAAATAGGGAAAAGCCGATATAAGAGACCAGTGTAATAACTGCCCTGCAATATTCGGCTTTGGCTGCTCGATTTGAGGTTATTTAGCCTATTTTTCAATACTGTTTCTGGTTTATTTTTGAATTTTTAACGACTGTTCAATTATTATAGCGCATTCAGTCAATGAAAATTGCTGCTCATTAAATAGCAGCTTACAAACATAGTATCTCAATTTAGACATAAAAAACGTACAAAATCCGTGAGCATGCGAAAGGTAACACCTATAAATCACCTGAAAACTGGTAGCGATCGCCAGCATGCCACATTTTAACAAAGGTGAGGACTTGACCAGCCGAATAGGTTTGGCGACACAATACAAGCGTTGGTGACTGCGGTAAGACTTGTAGAAAGTTAGCAATCTCATCAGGTGCGGCCAGCGCTCGGATGGTATAACTACCACGCTCCAGTGGGCTTTTAGCGATTAGATAATCACTGGTATTGACCACACTAAAATCTTGCTCAATGAACTCCGGTACTTTTGCCGCATCGACCCAGCGCTCTTCAAACTGAATAGGCTGACCATCCGCAAAATGAATGATTTTTACTTCATATAGCACAGAGGCTTCACTACTATCCGTGCCAAGACTGCTATCAACCTTATTAATACCAAAATCACGCCGTAGTTCATCATCGAGCATGTCGGCCGTAATAGCACGCTTACTCACGACCTCTGCTCGGTAGTCTCGATTGGCTGACTTGAGATCCTCTGCGATATTGCGCACTTCTACAAACGTATGGTTGAACTGCTGCTGCGCGACAAACGTTCCTGACCCTTGCCGACGCTCTAATACCCGCTCCTCGCTCAACTCTTTTAGCGCGCGATTCACCGTCATTCGTGACACACCGAACTCTTCGGCCAGTGCCATTTCTGTCGAAATCGCGTTACCTGCTTGCCATTTACCAGAGTGAATATTGTCTAATATGGCATTTTTTATTCGTTGATACGCCGGAACTGTCTTTGTCATATCCGTTTTTAACCGTCAGCTTTACTAAAAATAATAGCCACATAATATCACGAGACCACCACGCAAGCCTTAGTCAATATGTCTAAGCGTTTAGTCTTAACCGAGTTAATAACAAAAATAATGCGGCTATCCATAAAAAATCCTTGCATGAAAAAAATATCTTTGATAATTTGTATATACAACTTTACGACAGTATCAATAATCTAGCCAATTTAGCAAGCAGTTAAGTGCACTCTTAGACTGATCGTAAACCACTCACTTTAATTGCCCAATTGACTTAAAAGATTTCACAAGGATTTGACCATGACTACTGATAGCAATAGCAACAAACCTACTCGACGCGATGAGAGCCGTAATATTGCTGCGCCTACTGGCTCCACACTACATTGCAAAAGCTGGCTGACTGAAGCCCCTTATCGCATGCTGCAAAACAACTTGCATCCTGATGTGGCGGAAAATCCAAAAAGCCTAGTCGTCTACGGTGGTATCGGACGCGCAGCCCGTAACTGGGAAAGCTACGATCAAATCCTAGAGTCGCTAAAAGAATTAGAAGATGACGAGACATTATTGGTGCAGTCTGGCAAACCCGTCGGCGTGTTTCAAACGCATGAAAATGCACCACGCGTGTTGATTGCCAATTCCAACCTTGTGCCGCGCTGGGCGACGTGGGAGCACTTCAACGAGCTCGATCGCAAAGACTTAATGATGTACGGTCAGATGACTGCTGGCAGCTGGATCTATATCGGTACACAAGGCATTGTCCAAGGTACATATGAGACTTTTGTGGAAGCAGGTCGTCAGCATTATGATGGTAGCTGGGCAGGTCGTTGGATTTTAACTGCGGGTCTCGGTGGTATGGGCGGCGCACAGCCACTAGCCGCAACTTTTGCAGGGGCAACTTCATTAAACATTGAGTGTCAGCAGTCTAGTATCGATTTCCGCTTGCGCACTGGTTATGTCGACAAGCAAGCAGACAATCTTGACCACGCTTATGAGCTAATCAAACAACATACTGATGCGGGTGAAGCTGTCTCTATCGCCTTACTTGGTAATGCCGCAGACATCTTGCCTGAGATGGTTAAGCGTGCTAACGCTGGTGGTATGAAGCCTGACTTAGTCACCGATCAAACCTCGGCGCATGACCTGATTAATGGCTATCTACCAAGTGGCTGGACCGTTGAACAATGGAAAGCCGCACAAGAAGATTCAGAGCAACATGCAGCTTTGACTAAAGCAGCCGCTGAATCTTGTGCCGTACACGTACAGGCGATTTTAGATCTGCAATCGATGGATATCCCAGCGACCGATTATGGCAACAATATCCGTCAGGTTGCTTTCGATGAAGGGGTCAAAGATGCCTTTAACTTCCCAGGTTTTGTCCCTGCTTATATTCGTCCGTTGTTTTGCCAAGGTAAAGGCCCATTCCGCTGGGTAGCACTATCAGGCGATCCAGAAGATATCTATAAAACTGATCAAAAAATCAAAGAGCTGTTCCCTGAAAACCAACATATCCATCGCTGGTTGGATATGGCAAAAGAGCGTATTCAGTTCCAAGGCTTGCCTGCTCGTATCTGTTGGTTAGGTCTTGGTGAGCGTGACAAAGCAGGCTTAGCATTTAATGAAATGGTCAAAAGCGGTGAGCTAAAAGGCCCTATCGTTATTGGTCGCGACCATTTAGATACAGGCTCTGTTGCCAGTCCAAACCGCGAAACAGAAAGTATGAAAGATGGCTCAGACGCCGTATCTGATTGGGCATTATTGAACGGTATGCTTAACGTGGCAGGCGGTGCGACTTGGGTATCACTACATCATGGTGGCGGCGTTGGCATGGGCTACTCACAGCACTCAGGCATGGTCATCGTCGCGGATGGTACTGACGCCGCAGCCAAACGCTTATCGCGTGTATTAGTCAATGACTGCGGCTCAGGGGTTATGCGTCACGCCGATGCAGGTTATGAGTTAGCAATCAAAACAGCGAAAGATTATGGATTGAATTTGCCAATGATTAAAATGATTAAGTAGTTTGAACTACCTTAATATTATAAAAACAAACAATTATATGACTATGCAACTAGGATTACCCCTATGAACGACATCAAACAACTAACCCTACACCCTCGCCAGCTTAGCTTTAAGATGCTACGTGATATCTACGAGCAGCCTGTCATATTGACACTACCTGAGAATGCTTATAAGGCAATAGATGCTTCGCACGAAGATGTACGAACCATCATTGCACGAGATAAAAGCGCTTACGGTATTAATACGGGTTTTGGCCTATTGGCAAAGACGCGTATCAGTGATGACCAACTTGAGCTACTTCAGCGCAACCTAATTGTTTCTCACTCTGTGGGCACTGGTGAAGCATTACCAGATGGCGTGGTACGACTGATTATGGTGATGAAAGTTGCCAGTCTGGCGCAAGGTGTCTCTGGCGTACGTCGCGAGGTAGTAGATAGTTTACTGGCCTTAATCAACAATCAAATCACGCCAAATATCCCAGCCAAAGGATCAGTTGGTGCATCTGGTGACTTAGCACCGTTGTCACACATGACACTTGCGATGATGGGCGAAGGTGATGTCTTTGTCGCTGGTAAAAAAGTGCCAGCTGCTGATGCCCTAGCGCAACATGGACTTAAGCCTATTACTCTTGCAGCCAAAGAAGGCCTTGCGCTTATCAACGGTACGCAAGTCTCAACTGCGCTAGCGTTACGTGGTTATTTTTTAGCACGTGATTTACTTGAGACTGCGACCATTGTAGGCTCACTATCAATTGATGCTGCAAAAGGCTCGGATTCACCATTTGATGCGCGTATTCATGAAGTACGTGGTCATCATGGTCAAATTGAAATCGCTAAGGCACATCGTCAGCTAATCAAAGGCAGTGCCATTCGTGCCTCACATGATGGCGAGCAGGATGATCGAGTTCAAGACCCTTACTGTTTACGCTGCCAGCCGCAAGTCATGGGTGCCTGTCTTGATATCATCAACCAAGCAGGTAAAACGCTATTAATTGAATCTAATGCGGTGACAGACAATCCACTTATTTTCAACAACGAAGATGGTCCTGTCGCCATATCAGGTGGTAACTTCCATGCTGAGCCTGTCGCCTTTGCCGCTGATATTTTAGCCTTGGCAATCGCCGAGATTGGCTCTATGTCTGAGCGCCGTGTGGCTTTGCTTATCGATGCGACTCTATCAGGTGGTCTGCCACCATTCTTAGTAGATAACGCTGGGGTAAACTCAGGCTTTATGATTGCCCATGTGACCGCCGCAGCACTGGCTTCAGAAAACAAATCTATCGCTCATCCCGGTAGCGTCGATAGTATCCCGACTTCTGCCAATCAAGAAGACCATGTGTCAATGGCCACCTATTGCGCACGCCGCCTATACGAGATGGCACAAAACACTGCCACCATTATCGGTATTGAACTATTAGCTGCTGGTCAAGGTATCGATTTCCATCGCGGATTAGACACCTCAGAGCCGTTGACAGTCGCACATCAGAAACTACGTGAGCAAGTGACTTTCTATGATAAAGATCGCTACCTTGCCCCTGATATTGAAGCAGCTAAACAGTTGGTATTAGACGGTACGCTTGCTGAACATTGGCAGTCACTACGCAGCGATTGGTACGAGTCTAAATAAATATTAATGTGCGGAGAGCAGCGATGACAATAGCGAGAGCAACAGCAACGACTGCCACTCACATTAGCCATACACCTGCTAATATGACCAAGTGGACAGGCCGTGCAGAGCCTTTTGAGACGGCACGCGCCCGCTGTTGGTATCAGCTTGCTCAGCCTTACGAGGATCAGCATATTGGGCTAATTGGTTTTGCCTGTGATCAAGGCGTCAGACGTAATCAAGGCCGCGTGGGTGCTAGAGCTGCTCCGCCATTGATTCGTCGAGCTTTTGCTACGCTGCCAGTCATTGCTAATTTACAACAACGTTTTGATGGTCAATTATCAACCTTATTGGGTGATGCTGGCGACATTCATTGTGATGATAATGATGGCTTTGCCGAGAGCATCCTTGAGCAAGCTCAGATCAAATATGCCGATGCAGTGAGCAATGTTATCAAACAGGGTGGTCTACCCATCGGGCTTGGCGGTGGTCATGCCATTGCTTATGGTAGCTTTTTGGGATTATGGCAGGCATTAGAAAATACAAGCGAAGCAAATATCAGCACGAACACAGTGCCTACTATCGGAATTATTAATTTTGATGCCCATCTTGATATTCGTCAGTCTGATGTAGCGACCTCTGGGACACCATTTCGCCAAATTGCCGAACATCTTGACGCACATAATCAGCCTTTTCACTATTGTTGTATCGGCGTCAGTCGGTTCTCTAACACGGTGGCGCTCTTTGATCGCGCTAAACAATTGAGCGTACAGGTCATCAGTGATGAAGACTGTCATTATCAGCCTTGGGACACACTTGCTGAGCGGGTCAAAATCTTTGTAGATCAGGTCGATATAATATATCTAACCATCGATATGGACTGCTTACCATCTAGTGTCGTCCCAGGTGTGAGCGCACCTGCCGCCTTTGGCATTGAGCTGGGTTTCGTTGAGCGTATGGTTAAAACCATCATGGCTACTGGCAAAGTAAAAATGGCAGACATTGCTGAGATTAATCCTACTTTTGACATTGATAGTCGTAGCTGCAAAGTCGCTGCTCGACTGCTGGCAACGATTGTAGAGCAGCACTTACTTAGCGCTTAGATCTTGCCAACAAAGATCACTGACCTCACAAAAATCAGGAGCATATTATGAATGAATCAAAGAACTCCGTATTGAAAAACCCTACAGAACAGACGCTCGACGAATCTACTATGACATCATTTGACCATGTCATTATTAACGCCAATATCGCCACCTTTTCAGCGCGGCATGGTTTTGGTATTGAGACAAGTAATGATGAAAATGAGCATGCTGATAGCATCCCATACGGTCAGTTAGAAAAGGCGGCTATCGGTATTAAAGACGGTAAAATCGCTTGGGTTGGCACGCACGATCAAATCACTGCTCATTTGTCTAAATATCAAGCTAGCCAAATCAAAGATGTGGATGGTCGATGGATAACCCCAGGGCTTATCGATTGTCATACGCATATCGTCTATGCTGGCAACCGTAGCAATGAGTTCGAAGCACGATTACAAGGCGCTAGTTATCAAGACATTGCTACACAAGGCGGCGGTATTGTCGCGACGGTCAGTGCTACCCGCGCCGCCAGTATTGAATCGCTATTTGCACAAAGTGAGAAACGCTTAGTCGCGCTTATGAAAGAAGGTGTCACCAGTATCGAAATTAAGTCTGGGTACGGCTTAGACTTAGACACTGAGCGCAAAATGCTCACGGTCGCCCGTCAGCTAGGAGAAAAATACGACATTCATGTGAGCACCACTTACCTAGCGGCGCATGCCCTACCACCCGAATACAAGTCTCACATGCAAGACCGTGCGGACGACTATATTGAGCAAGTTTGCGAGTGGCTGCCAATTCTGCATGCAGAAGGTTTAGTCGATGCGGTCGATGGCTTTTGTGAAAATATCGCCTTTAGCACAGAGCAAATCAGACGAGTGTTTGAAGTAGCGCGCTCATTGGATCTACCAGTCAAACTGCACTCTGAGCAGCTGTCCGATATAGGTGGTAGTGCCTTAGTTACTGAATATAAAGGGCTATCGAGCGATCATCTAGAGCATTTATCAGAAGAAGACATCAAAAAAATGGCGGCTAGCAATACCATTGCCGTGATATTGCCAGGGGCATTTTATACGCTACGTGACACCAAGTTGCCGCCGATTGAGGCTTTGCGCAAACACCAAGTTCCTATGGCTATTTCAACCGACTGTAATCCTGGCACCTCACCATCAACGTCGCTTTTGTTGACGATGAACATGGGCTGTACGTTATTTTACCTGACACCCGAAGAAGTACTGGCAGGCTCGACCGTCTATGCAGCACAGGCTTTAGGATTACCTAATAAAGGCAGAATAGAAGTGGGCTGTGATGCTGATTTGGCACTATGGGATATCGCCCGTCCTGCGGATTTGGCCTACCAGATGGGTTTAAACCCTATCCAAGGTATCATGGTACAAGGTAAATGGCGCGAGACAATGTAATCAACCTACCTTGTAATCAACCTACCTTTATTTATCGCCATTAAAAAAGCCACTAGCTGATATGTTCAGCCACTGGCTTTGGTTTATTTGAACATTGCTATTAAAGTTACTATTAACGTTGTTATTAACATTGCTACTAGCGCTTATATTTGTTGGCAAACGTCTCACCTGTATTGGCATCGATGTTGATACTGACGATCTCATCACCTTTTAATAAATCCACTTTGTAATATAAAGGGTGATCACTGTAATCACGGTCTGCTTCAAACTCGACTTCTAATGTCATTCCACCTATTTTTTTCTCAGCGATACCTATCGCACTCATGACATTTACTTTCACACGGCGCTGTACGTTGTAATCGTTAATATCATCACGATCTAACCGTTCAGTATCAGTGCTGACAACTTCCCCCGTAATAGCATCAACGATCACTTCATAGCTATCGCTAGCAGTGCTAAATTCTATTTCGTATACACCGTTTTCTGTATCATCGTCGTCCTCATCATAATCAGCACTGATGAGCATACCTGATGCATGTTCGGTTGCGATAGTGATCGCTTGCTTTAAGCCAACCTTATTACCTTTTGCTGCTTTCACTTCGGTAGATAGATTTGTTTGAGCGGCTATGACAGTCGTGCTCATGACACCTGCGGTTAATGCGACTGCTAGGCCTGCACCTAAAGCGGTCAACTGCATCTTTTTAGACAGTTTTCCCATGATATTATCTCCTTCACTAATGACTTACTTTTTTAGCCAAATGCTTACTTTTCATTATCAATAGACGTTGGCTTCGTTATTCGTAGGTACATGTTAGCGAGGTTTTATACTCGCTGTAGGATAAAAAAGTATCAAAGTGTAATTACTTTGTTTGAACAATCAATCTAAATACATCAGCTATATAAACGTTTACTCTCGATTAATACTTGCTATTATTTCGACAAAAAAATACTGCGTTTGTCTCAAGAGGACAAACGCAGTATTGGTTATTGCAATGATTAGATGAGGCTATGAGTTATATAGTAGAGCCTTAGTTCAAAATACCGAAAGCGACCAACGCATCAGCCACACGTTTGAAACCAACCATATTGGCACCAGCCATATAGTCGACATAACCATTGTCAGTTTGACCATATTGTTCTGAAGCATTCGCAGCACTGTCGTGGATATCTTTCATAATACCTTTTAGACGCTCATCGACTTGCTCAAAGGTTTGATACTGACGGACAGAGTTTTGAGACATCTCAAGCGCAGATACTGCTACCCCGCCCGCATTGGCAGCTTTACCAGGTGCATAATGGACACGGTGCAAACGGATATGATCAATCGCTTCAGCAGTGAGCGGCATATTAGCGCCTTCAACCAGGTACTTCACACCATTTTCGACGAACAGTTTGGCGTCAGCTTCATTGACTTCATTTTGAGTGGCGCATGGAATCGCAATATCAGCCTTAAACTGCCATGGTTTTTGCTTGGCAAGCCACTCTCCACCATAGACTTCAACATACTCTGCTAATGGTTTGTTCTGCTGTTTTTGTTTTTTTAGCCAATCGATTTTTTCTTGATTGAGGCCTTTTTCATCATGTAAAGTCCCTTGTGAATCGGACACAGTTATTGCCATACCACCAAGTGCATTCACTTTTTCGGCAGCATGTAATGAGACATTACCTGCCCCTGATATCAGCACCTTTTTGCCTTTGAGCGTGTCATTTTGGGCGAGAAGCATATTTTCTAAGAAATATACCGCACCATAGCCGGTCGCTTCTGTACGCATCAAGCTGCCACCGAAGCCCACGCCTTTTCCAGTGATAACGCCCGTAGATTCACGTGTTAAATTCTTATACATCGCAAACATGTAGCTGACTTCTCGACCACCGACGCCGATGTCACCGGCAGGCACATCCATATCTTTACTCACATAATGATGCAGCTCACGCATAAAGGCGTAGCAAAAACGGCGAATCTCACTGTCCGTTTTACCTTTAGGGTCAAAATCTGACCCACCTTTACCGCCACCAATAGGCAAGCCTGTTAGCGCATTTTTAAAGATTTGCTCAAAGCCTAAGAACTTTAATACCGACTGATTGACGGTAGGATGGAATCTGAGACCGCCTTTATAAGGGCCTAAAGCATTACAGAACTGCACACGCCAGCCACGATTGACTTGCACGTCGCCTTTATCATCTTCCCAATTGACACGAAAACCAAATACCCGATCAGGCTCCACCAAACGCTCAAATACTTTCAATGCACTATATTCAGGATGGGCATCATATAAAGGTTGAATCGTAATCGCCACTTCTTTTACTGCTTGAATAAACTCTGGCTGATGCGCATAACGTGCTTCGATTTTTTCGATGGCCTGACTGATACTCATACATCTCTTCCTTAGGATAAAACTGGGGATCACATTTACTTACGTCAATGTCGCTTGATATCACAACGGATAATGAGATTGCGAACGTTGATGTAAAACTGAAATCGTCCCTACAACACGTTAGCGTTTGTAGAGACAGATGGAATTAAAAAAGCTGACTGAATTTATGTATCTATAGAGAATAGATAAGTGTCGATATTTTTCACCTTATAACTATATACCATCTTTAAGACTTATAAGTCTAGTAAATATCTCCATCATAGAAACATATAATCAATTTTTGTTAGCTAAATCTAAGCTGCACTGTTTAGCAGAATTTTTAGACATCGATTAATAGCTATACAGATAGTATTTCTGATCAAAAAATATAAATAATTAGGCTAGCTTTTTCATTATCTCCTTACTAAAAGCAATGGATTTCTATCAAATTCCTGTAAAAACCAAGGATAAAAGGCAAATATTCGATGATAAACGGCAAAAAATTCCAAAAATGTCGTTTTTTATTGAGCAAATGTATATCAATATCATTAGTAAGGAGTTAGAATACCTTTCTTAAAGCAAGGATATAGTTAACCAGTTTTTTTACTTAAACAATCCACCACTGATCATAGAGAAAGCGATATGCGTACAGACTCATTTCAACAGATATTGGAAGACTTAAACAGCTCATCAGCAGATGTTGAAGCATCTGCCCTAATCTCTAACGATGGTCTGATGATTGCTTCAGCTCTACCAACTGGCGTCGATGAAGACCGTGTGGGTGCTATGTCAGCAGCATTATTATCGTTGGGTGATCGTGCAGGTCGTGAGTTGGCGCGTGGTAGTATCGATCGTATTATGATTCAGGGTGAAAAAGGCTACGTTATTATGACGTCATCGGGAGATGAGGCGGTGCTCACTATTATGGCAAAACCCAATGCCAAGCTTGGTTTGATATTCTTAGATATCAAACGTGCCTCAGAAGCCCTTGCAAAGCTCATTTGATTGGCGACTGCTTATCGAATTTATTAGCTTTTTAATTACTATAAACATAGTCGGTTCAATATAATTTGGATACAAGGAAGTCGAGTGAAAGTACTACAAGTAGTAGACTAAGCAAGGCTGACACCGTATCCAATTTATGCAGGATTGACTACATAACGACCAATGAAGGAGATGACCATGGGTTCTCCAATCCCTGATGCACACAAGCCTGATATGCCTGCCGAACAGCTTACCTTGACTTACCACGATGGCACGTCGCGTACTGTCTATGACACGGGTATCGAACGCCCTTATCCAGATGGTAAATTGATTGTATCGCGTACTGATTTGGATGGCGTACTGACACACGTCAACGATGCTTTTGTTGAGATTAGCGGTTACCATGTCGATGAATTGATTGGCCAGCAGCATTATATTTTGCGCCATCCTGACATGCCAAAAGCGGCTTACAAAGATCTGTGGGACACTGCTACAGCAGGACAAAAGTGGCATGGCTATGTCAAAAACTTATGCAAAGATGGTAGTCATTATTGGGTCTATGCAACCGTCGTACCTAACGTTCGTCACGGCGAAATCGTCGGCTATACATCCGTACGACGCAAGCCATCACGCAGCAAAATCGAAGCGGCAATGGCGCAATATGCCCAAATGAAACAAAATGAGGAAGGCTAAATCATGACGACACACAATATGTTAATCGCCCCAGATTTTTCGCCTGAGCGTTTTGCAGGCTGGCACATGCTCAATACGTTGATTCAAAAACGTGCCAATTTAAATATGCACTTGAACATCCCTGCATCTCATGCCGAACAAGAGCAAGTCATTAATGCGGGTGACATTCAGGTCATTTACGCCAATCCTTTTGATGCCGCAACCCTAATCCGTGAGCAAGGCTACCGTGCCGTCGCTCGCCCTATCGGAAAGTCTGATGAAATGGTCATTGCCGCTGCTGCAAATAGCGACATTAACCACTTAGAAGACATTCAGGCTGGTGCTACAGTCGCCATGGCAGACAACCGAGATGTCAAACTGATTGGCTTACGATTACTAGAAGCCGTTGATATCGAAGAATCTGATCTGACATGGGATGTCACTGAAACCTATCAGGCAGCTGCCCGTAAAGTCATTAAAGGAGATGCCCAAGCCGCGTTCTTTTTAGCAGAAATTTTTCATAGCTTTTCACGTCTGACCAAGACCCAGCTCTCCGTACTTATCGAAAGTGACTTGGCTGACATAAGCCACGTGCTACTTATTAAAGACGGCTTCCCTGATGCACAAATTTTTATAGAGGCCATTCTCAATCTGCACAATGATGATGACGGTAAAGAAGCCTTAGCCGAACTTGGTATGCCTCAAGGGTTTGAAGCGATGAATGAAGAAGATGCCGAATTTATGGTAGATTTGATGCAGACGTTGCTAGATTAAATACGTATTAGCATATTGCACCTTCATAATCGCTATATCATCACTAGCCATATCATAGCGACCGTGGCTCAAAGGATACTGTTATGTCTGACTCGGATCTTATTAAAGAAAACGAAATGGAAGCGCGGCGAGTATTTCGCTTATACTCACGCAAAGTGTTTTTGGCACCCAGCAACCGTCACTTTCATGAACAACGCATCAATGCGGCGCTACTATTGACTGAGAGAGAGCCGCTGCAAGGCGCTGTTGCAGATTTTTTTTACGGCTGTTGGTATGATATTCCTTACGATGTAAATAACCTGTTCATTCGTGTCAAAGATCGCCTGTACCCTCATATTCAACAAGGATTCCACGACTGTATCGATAAAAAAAGATATATTCAACGCAATAGTATGCTCGCGACCCGCTGGAGCGTATTGATATCACCCTCTCTCAATGAGCAAAAACAACGACTACGTATCAGTAGCGATGATGCCAAAGAAATCTCCAAAGAAATCACAGCCGAGCTGATGCAAGCACGTACTAATGAGGATTGGGGTACGATTGAGCAAGTCGAAAACGAGTTCTTTGCACACTGTATCGCTCGCAATGATCGACTTGCCTTTTCCTTAGTGTGGTTTCGCTTGGGTAAAAGTGACTGGCAATTCGATGCGCGTTGGAATAACTGTCAACAGCGCCTTGATCAAACTATAGTCAAATCCATATAAATTCGCTACATCGTCATCCTCGCTAAGCATACTAATGTATAACTTGGACTCGGTTTCCTTGTATCAAAATTATTTGAACTCGACTATATGAAAACCTAATTTATCGCCACTCTATAACCTTCATCATAATGGTAGCTGCTATGTCTTCTTATTTAAATGCTGATAAAACGTATCTGACTCTAACCCCAGCCGGTATTTTTGAGGCATTTTCACAAGGCGAACCCACTGAGGAGCAGCTATCACTACAAGACTTGTTATCCTATGCGCAGACGTTACTCGCTGCCGATTGGCTTGAACGCTACTCTGATGAGTGGTTGCAAAACTTCATAGAACAAGGTTGGATTGAGAAACTGTCTCTCCTATTGCCAGCACCCAACTTGCCACTAGATCAGTTTTTACCCTATGTGGTGGCCAGCTTATCGGGCAAACGCCGTGCTGCTATTGGCTCTGATGAAGGGTTTTGCTTGGCACGTATTGGCTACAGCCAAGAAGAAGCGGATATGCTCAGTGTCGCGGCAGCTGATTTTTCAGGATTTATGCTACGACAAAAGCAACGTGGATGGGCCGTAGAAAGCCAAGCGATCTCATTCTTTCAGCAGGTCGATCTGCTCATTCCTGAGACCAGTTTTGTATTCTTATGGATTGATGGTTCAGGCTATGTGCTCATTATCGATGGTGAGCCTCTGACGAATAGTCGCGCCTTTGTAGAGCTGGTATGGGCACTTAAAACCTCTGGATTGAGGTTTCTTAACTAGGGAGATTTCCTAGCTAGGGCGCGTCCTCATATTTAGCGCATCCTACATTACCTATGTTTTCTACTCTTATTCTAGAACTGCTATTTCGTAATGCTCACATAGTAATAAAAATATACTGAGAACATACTCACGACCTCTGCTCCGGGGTAATCTTATACAAAACGTGCTCAGCAAGTCGATGATTAGAATCAAGCATTGGATGATAAAAGTTTTCTTGTGTATTACTCATGCCAATACGCTGCATGATAAGTTGCGAGTGCTCGTTAATCACTGCAGTAAAGGCCACGACTTCATCGAATCCTAATGTGTCAAATGCAAAATTTAATGAAGCCCGTGCCGCCTCCGTTGCATAACCTTGTCCCCAATAATCTTTGTGTAGTCGCCAAGCAATCTCAACAGCAGGTGCAAAAGGCATATCGGCATGCGCTTCATTTAAGCCAACCATACCGATAAAGGTATCTGTCTCTTTTAGACTGACCGCCCAAAACCCCCAACCTTTATCTTTAATAAGCTGCGAGCATTTATTGGCTATCGTATCGCTCAGTTTTGGCGATAACGGCTTGGGAAAGTATTTCATCACGTCAAGATCAGCATTCATTTCAGCAAATATCGCAAAATTACTTGTTCGCCATTGTCTAAGATATAAGCGTTCTGTTTCTATCATGTTGGTGATTGGGCTCTCTCATCAGGGCGTATTGAATATTCACATAGAGATGATATAGCCAAGCCAGAATAAAAGTAGTACATACCATCATCATGTTCTACTGACCCTACTATTTCTTCTGGCCCTGCTAACATAATGTCGTGTGTCCATTGTATTCAGGATCGACCACATCCTTTCATGATGCTGTCGTGATAGCTTAAGCTTTTGTAATAATGCTCTCTTCATCAAAACGTGATTTTGGCAACTCAGCGTTAAAATCATCTTCACTACGATAACCAAGCGATAGGACCGCAACAGCCGTATAGCCCTTGCTACGTAAATCAAACTCTTCATCAAGTGCTTTCAAATCCACCCCTTCCATCGGCACAGCATCAATACCTAAAGTCGCAGCTCCGAGTAGCAAAGCGCCCATGTTGAGATATAGCTGCTCTATCAACCAGTGTGGCTCGTCTTTTTGCTCATAACGGCGAATATCCAAAAACATCTTACGCACTTGGTGCATTTGCTCTTTAAATTTTGGTTCCGCAAAACGGCCATCAGCATCTTCTTTGTCTAATATGTTATCCAAAAATTCGTCATCAGCATAGACACGACTACAGAATACGATGACATGTGAGGCGTCTTTTACTTTTGCCGTATTGAATTCATACATGCCATCCGTGCCTTTAGCGATTCGAGCTTTACCAGCCTCATCATCAGCAATCACAAAATGCCAAGGTTGGATATTGGTGCTCGAAGGACTGAGACGCAAGATATCTTTTAGGCTCTGAACATCTTCTGCTGAGATTTTTTTATTGGTATCAAATGCTTTTGTGCTGTAACGCCAGTTCATCGCTTCAGTAATGTTTTTCATTTGTGCATCCTTTATCGAATATTAAGTTTTTATTATCTGCTAAATACTTGGTGTTAGCATGGGTTATAAGTCACGACTACCCATGTCGGCAAAGCTACTGTAGAGAAAAACCCATTTCATGGCCATGACAGATTGGTTAAATATTCATACGTTTTGTTATCAGAGGTTGATTTTTGACCGGCTTATCGCAAAAAAGCAGCTATGAATAATAGCAATCCAGTGAGCAAATGAGTCACTCAGAGCGCATTGTGTTCACCTGATTATGCTTTGAATATTCATTAACGCTTGATGTTTAAAGCATGATTATTACTGAGGCTTCTTGGTCGACGACTATATCCAAGCGAACACATTTAGATGAGATATATGAGCAATTAGAAGCCTTAAATAAAATACAAATAACAATCTCTGCGAGGAAATATGAGCACATCAGAAAAAACACTCCGAATAGACATCGTCTCAGACGTCGTCTGCCCTTGGTGCGTCATTGGCTATCGTCAGTTGGCAGCAGCACTTGAGCGAACCAATACAGCTCACACTATCCACTGGCACCCGTTTGAGCTAAACCCCAATATGCCAAGCGAAGGTCAAAACCTACGTGAGCACATCATCGAAAAGTATGGCTCTACCAAGCAAGAGTCAGATGCTAGTCGAATCAGAATGGCTGAAGCTGGCTCTGAGGTTGGCTTTGAGTTTAACTTCAATGATGACACGCGCATGCACAACACCTTTGATTTGCATCAGCTGCTACATTTCGCTGATCAGCAAGGCCGCATGCATGAGTTAAAACAAGCATTGTTTGCCGCGCATTTCACCAATAACAGAGATATTTCAGATATCAACGTGCTTGCTGATATTGCAGCAGAGACTGGACTTGATCGTAGTGAAGCGCTAGCAATATTAGAGGGTCAGCTCTTTGCTAAGGAAGTACGAGCAGAAGAACAGCATTGGCAACAACAAGGTATTCAAAGTGTACCGGCAATCATTTTTAATGAGCGTCATCTGGTTAGCGGTGCTCAAGGGGTCGAGAATTACGTCAGTATCTTAGAGCAATTGGCTAGCATGACTGAGTGAATGCATCTGTAACCATATATATATATAATACTGTAGAAAAAATAACGCTTAAAAAATGTGCCTATTGAGTGGTTATTTGTTTTTTCTAAGACGACTTTATA
>NZ_JBVFXW010000026.1:0-47403 GCF_055522395.1 Psychrobacter sp. TPE 89C | reverse complement strand
CTTGTGCTCGAAAATCTGCTGAGTAGGTCATCTTTTATATTTCACTTTGCTTGGTTTAAAAGTATTGTACCTTTTCTATTTTGGACTGACTATAGACTAAGCGAGACTGAAACCGTATCCAGTTTATAGAAGATTGACTCTACTACAAAGCAACCGAGTCTAGATATATATTCAATACTTCAAGCGACGTTAACGCAGTAACATTTTTATAGCGGAATGACTATATATAGATAAAGACAGTCTAATTAATTCCTATATGGCTTTTGGTAATACAATAAAACGACTTTTTCAAATTATTTATCGTCACATACAAAAAACCCCGCTATTAGCGGGGTTTCTAGAACATATATTTTACATTAAAGTCTAAGGTGTATCCTAGAACGGAATATCATCGTCTACAGGGCCGTCTGGCATTGCCGTAGGCTTAGATTGAGCAGGTTTCTGCGCAGGTTGATTAAACTGGTTTTGCTGGGCAGATGCTTGATTGTTATTGAAGCTGTTCTGACCACCACTAGCTTGGTTGTAGCCACCTTGTTGAGCAGGCTGATTGTTTGCTTGTTGCTGACCGAAGTTGTTTTGGTTGCTTTGACCACCTTGATTGCTATAGCCACCGCTTTGACCTTGGTTCTGACCACCTTGGTTATTATTACTGAAGCCGCCGCCATTGTCTTGACCACCACCAGTCGCACCATCGAGCATTTGCATTTGCTCAGCACGAATCTCGGTAATATAGCGGTCTTGACCGTTGGGATCTTGATATTTACGTGTGCGTAAGCTGCCTTCGATATAGACTTTGCTGCCTTTACGCAAGTACTGCGCTGCAATTTCGCCTAGACGGTTAAAAAGTGCAATACGATGCCATTCAGTGGCTTCTCTTTTTTCACCGCTTTGTTTGTCTGTCCATTGTTCTGATGTCGCAACCGAGATATTGGTCACGCCACCGCCATTATTGAACTGGCGTGCCTCAGGATCTGCTCCAAGGTTACCGATGATGATAACTTTATTAACTCCGCGCATGATACCGTCCTTTTGCTTATGAATAATTTGATAAATCTTTCTAATTTTTCGTTAATAGTATCGATTAATACTATTAGTCATATAATTTTACTTTAACCAATTTTAGTTTAAATATCTACAGACTATCTACTAAAGGCGACACCTTATGTCGCCTAGATATATTTGTTCTAAATATATTTATCGCAGCCTCTACTATCAAAAGACAGTAATAGTGCTATTTTGCCACTTTAATCAGTGGATTAACACCATCAACCTTCATTGAATATTAGTATAGCGCGGCGACCTATTACTCTACTGAGCGTCAGAGCGATGACGATGCATACTCAAAGTGACACTACCCAACTCTACGCCGAATTTTTTCATCACTGATCGATTCAGCATGACATCTTCATTAATAAGATACATCCAATCGTCAAAATTGACTTTGTAAGTCTTGTCTTCAACGGGCAATTCTAATAAATAATTCCAATGGAGCGTATTACCAACGACGTCCCCTGTTGCCTCACCGATGACATCACCTGCCGTGCCTTTCCAACTACCGTCATCTTGCTTGGTCAATCGCCATATACGCTGCGATTTTGACCCATCTGCCCACGAGAATTTCTCATCTAAAACGATAACATCGTCACCCTCGTGAGTGGCATCGATATCGACATAAAAACGTTTTTTAACCTCACCATTGCGACCTTGAAACATGCCCCAACCATCAATCTGACCTGAGAAAAACTCATGCATATCGAGCGTTGGCGTAGTATTTTGATAAGCTTGAATATTTTGGGTAGCACAGCCAGAGATTAACAAAGTGGCTGATAGCCCAAAACCTATTGCCAATTTAGTCATCGATTTATTGATAGCACTTAAAAGACTGGTTGCTTTGGCTGATTTGGTCACAAACTGATTAGATAGCATCGTAAACTTACTCATATCAATTCCTTTTAAATAGAGACAGATTTAAGTACAGAGGTTTAGATTGCACTTCATAATAGTGACGGTCTATGCAGTTGTTGTCTACTCTGTTTTTGACTATCCAGACCTTTTCGACAAACCTAATACCATTATGTATGGCCTATTAGATATCTAACGGACTCTGCGCCAAGCTTGATAGTTGCTGCCTTGAATCGTGCGTCAGCTGGGTTTTATCCAATTTAAGATAGGCCACTTGCTCTTTTGCCATCACGACTAGCTCATCGACACCATCTACTGCTAGCATCTGGCGTGACCAGTCGTGGATATTGATATCTTTGGGAATACTAACGGTCGTGCTTGATAAATAAGGAGGCTGCGCAATCGGTATAATAAGCAGCAAAGCGACGCCCATAATGACCGCCAATATACCCCATGCCAAGAGGCTAGGCTGACTCAATAATAACCCACCCATTGCCCCACCCACAAATGCACCAAAAAACTGGCTAGATGAGCTTATTCCCATCGCCGTCGCTTTATTGGCCACTGGCGCGCGCTTAGAAATCCACGAAGGAATGGTCGCCTCAATGAGGTTAAAGCCCATAAAATACAGTAATAAGCCGAGTATAATACCAATACCAGCCTGACTGCCAAGTGCGAGTATGGCTAAGGCTGCGGTTATTAATGCCAATGCACCCAAAAATACTTGGCGCATTTTGCGTTTCTTTTCAGCGATGATAATAAAAGGTATCGCTACCGCAAAACCAATAAACAATAACGGCAAATAAACCAAGCCTTGCTGGCGTACCGACAATCCCATCACTTCATTGAGCTGATGCGGCAAAATAACAAATATCGCAGTCATGGTCAGATGTAGCGCAAAGATACCGATATGCAAGCGGTTAAGGTCGCCAATCTTGAGGACAGTAGCCAGTTGCTGACCAATGGTCTTATTATCGAGATTGTGTTTGAGTACGCGCAGAGGCGTTGGTACAAACACCAGTAACAGCATCGCTAAAATAGCGAACCCTGATGTCAACCAAAACAGACCAGAAATGCCAAGCGAACCAACCAACAGCGGGCCAAAGGCAAAGGCGAGCATAATGGAGGTCGCAATGGTCAAACCCATCGTAGCCATCGCTTTGGTACGCATCTCCTCACGAGTCACATCAGCTAGTAATGCCATCAACACAGCAGAGACTGCACCACTACCCGCCAGCGCCCGACCGATAATGACCTCATAAATATCTGTCGCATTGGCCGCGATGATACCGCCAATAGCAAATAAGATTAACCCTAAAAATATAATAGGTTTACGCGGAAATTTGTCAGCAGCAAGGCTCATCGGTATCTGAAAAATAGCCTGCCCAAGCCCATAAATACCAACTGCTAAACCAATCAAAAATGGCGTCGCATGCGCATAATTGTTACCGTATACAGAAAATACCGGGACAATCATAAACAAACCAACCATCCGTAAGGCAAAGATACCACCGACCCCGAGGATTGCCCGTTTTTCTACGCTATTCATACTCGCCTCACTGGTTGATCATTAGCTAGTTTATCACTGCTGCTTTTATCGAGTCATCAGCCTATAAATCAAGCCCACTAGTATAAGACATTCGTCATTTGGTTGCCGAAACTTTTACTTTTTGCGCCCAGACTTAACGGTAAATGTGATGCCATATTTTTGTTACCAAGTGCATCTGATAGCAACCATACCTTGAATAATGCCACTATCATGACAATAAAGTAAGACGGCGCAAACATTACCAGAGCAGCACTATTAGCTTGTACAGAATTGACCCTATAACGAATACCTCTCATAAAATGACATTGTTTGGCAAAATCTATAACAAACCTTACCTGTTACTCACTGCTGATTTGATTTAGATTTACTTATCAAAACAAAAACTTAAAATAAGAAACTAAAACCAGAGCACATTGGCAATTATTTATATCGCTCTATGAAGCTATCCACGCCTTTATAGAGCGATATGAATGACAGCACTATCCACAATTTTAATAAACCACTTCGACTTCATTTACGCTTTTAACGTTTAGACATTTTTTTAAATACCATTTTAGCAAATAGGAAACCTATCACCGATGGCACATGACCATATCGCAATACGCGGCGCACGTACGCACAATTTAAAAAACATTGATTTAGACATACCACGAGATAAATTCGTGGTCATCACTGGTTTATCAGGTTCTGGTAAATCATCATTGGCATTCGATACGTTATATGCCGAAGGGCAACGCCGTTATGTCGAGAGCTTATCGGCCTACGCACGTCAGTTCCTATCACAGATGGAAAAGCCTGACGTCGATAGTATCGAGGGTCTATCCCCTGCGATTGCTATCGAGCAAAAATCAACCAACCATAACCCGCGCTCTACGGTCGGTACGATTACCGAGATTTATGATTATTTGCGTCTGCTGTATGCGCGTATTGGTACGCCGTTTTGCCCTGAGCATGGCGAGCCAATGGTCGCACAGTCGGTTACCGAAATGGTCGATCAAGTCATGGCTTTGCCAGATGACACCAAAATCATGATTTTGGCACCTGTGATTCGTGAGCGTAAAGGTGAGCATACCGTCTTACTAGAGCAGCTCATTGGTCAAGGCTTTGTCCGTGTGCGTGTCGACGGCGATGTGTATGACACCGATGAGCTACCAACACTCGATAAAAAGAAAAAACACACCATCGAAGTGGTGGTTGACCGCTTCAAAGTACGTGATGACTTGGGCAACCGCGTCGCAGAAAGCTTAGAGACTGCTCTACGCTTAGGTCAAGGTCTGGTCACGCTGCATTTTATGGATGGTAATCCAAAAGAAGGCGGTGATGACAATCAAGTCATGTCAGCCAAGCATTCTTGCCCTGTGTGTGATCGTGCCGTCTCTGAGCTTGAGCCACGTATGTTCAGTTTTAACAACCCATACGGCGCTTGTCCAAGCTGTGACGGTCTCGGTAAACGTCAGTACTTCTCTGCCGAGAAACTGATTACCCATCACGAAAAATCGCTCAACCAAGGTGCCATCAATGGTTGGGATAAGCGTCATGCTTATTACTTCGGTCTATTATCGACTGTCTGCAATCATTTTAAAATTGACATGGATGCGCCGTGGCAAGACCTGCCAAAAGAGCAGCAAGACCTCATTATGAATGGCTCTGGTAAAGAAAAGCTAACCTTTAACTTTACCGATGAGCGCGGTCGTAAAACCAATAAGACCGTACCATTTGAAGGCGTGCTTCCTTATCTAGAACGTCGTTATGCTAAGACGCAAAGCAATCTCGTACGTGACGAGCTAGCCAAATACTTGGCTGATACCACTTGTAACGTCTGTGATGGTGCGCGTCTGAATGAAATCTCACGCAATGTCCGTGTTGATGATCAAACCATCGCTGAAATCGTCAAACTGTCTATCGGTGATGCAGCAGAGTATTATAAAACGCTAAAGATTGGCGGGCATAAAGGTGAAGTCGCAGAAAAAATCTTTAAAGAGATCAATGAGCGTCTGAACTTTCTAGTGAGTGTCGGACTGGATTACTTATCGCTTGCCCGCTCTGCTGAAACGCTATCGGGCGGTGAAGCACAGCGTATTCGTCTTGCCAGCCAAATCGGTGCCGGCCTAATGGGCGTGATGTATGTACTCGATGAGCCATCTATTGGACTCCATCAACGTGACAATGATCGCCTACTCAAAACCCTAACGCGCTTGCGTGATTTGGGCAATACGGTACTGGTCGTTGAGCATGATGAAGATGCGATTCGTCAGGCAGATTACGTCATCGACATCGGTATCGGTGCAGGTGTACATGGTGGTCATATCATCGCTCAAGGTACGGTCGATGACATCATGGCAAACAAAGAGTCGCTGACTGGACAATACATGTCTGGCAAGAAAAAGATTGAGATTCCAACCATTCGTCATCAACCAAAAATGATGGATGTGGAAGTCAAAGGTAAAGCTAAGCCCAAACAAGTCCCAATGACGATTGAGCTAAAAGGTGCCTCAGGCAACAACCTACATGATGTGGATTTGACCATTCCCATTGGTATTATGACTTGCGTGACTGGCGTATCGGGTTCGGGCAAATCAACCTTGATCAACCGTACGCTGATGCCATTAGCCGCGACTCAGTTGAATAATGCCTCAACGCTGATTGCCGACAAGTTTGAAAGCATTAGCGGTCTTGAGCATTTGGACAAAATGGTCGATATTGACCAAAGCCCAATTGGTCGTACACCGCGCTCAAACCCAGCGACTTATACAGGCGTGTTTACACCAGTACGTGAGATGTTTGCACAAACGCAAGAAGCACGTGCCCGTGGTTATAAAGCCGGTCGCTTTAGCTTCAACGTAAAAGGCGGACGCTGTGAGATGTGTCAAGGTGATGGCCTCATCAAAGTTGAGATGCATTTCTTACCAGACATGTATGTCCCTTGTGATACTTGTGAAGGCAAGCGCTATAACCGCGAGACGTTAGAGATTCACTATAAAGGCAAAACCATCGCCGACGTGCTCGATATGACCGTTGAAGATGCGACTGAGTTTTTCTCAGCGATACCAGCGATTTATCGTCGCTTGCAAGCCTTGATGGATGTCGGTCTGAGCTATATCCGTCTTGGACAGTCTGCGCCCACGTTATCAGGTGGTGAAGCACAGCGAGTCAAGCTAGCACGTGAGCTTGCCAAACGTGATACGGGACAGACGCTCTATATCTTGGATGAGCCAACCACTGGTTTGCATTTCCATGATATCGATAAGCTGCTCAACATCTTGCATGCCCTACGTGATAAAGGTAATACCATCGTGGTCATCGAGCATAACTTGGATGTCATCAAAACGGCGGATTGGGTGATTGATCTTGGCCCTGAAGGCGGTAAAGGTGGCGGCATGATCATCGCTGAAGGTACGCCTGAAGAAGTAGCGGAAGTCAAAGAGTCTTACACGGGTATATTCTTAAAGCCGATGCTTGAACAAGGCATGAAAGAAGTAAGCTGATATCAGTTAATGAACTATTGATAAAAGGCCACTCTACTTAATAGGGTGGCCTTTTTTTGTTAGGTATTATTTTGTTAGATACTGTTTTGTTAGGTATTATTTTATTGGATACTATAAAGCGCTACCCAGTCCATGAGTTGAAAACCTTGACTGATATATGTGTGTGTAAAATTTCGACCTGTACAGCTACATTGCGTTACCTTTCTTAATATTTATTAAAGATAATTAAACTTTGATTGTATTAATATTTAAATGGTACAACATCATGCGCAAATGCATACGATATAGAAATAACTGGTTGAGAACGATATAGCGTGCACGAATCGACGCTAGTCTCTTTAATACAACCTTTAAAAAATTTAAGGACTTTCCATGAAAAAATTACTATTTATTGTCTTAGCCTCTACTGTTGGCGTTGCTGCCTGTGCATCAAGCGGAACATCAAATAGCAGCCACAATCACAAAAAACCAGCTATGTCAGCTGACATGAAACAAGCCATGGATGATTGTGCTAAGAGAACTGGCGTAAAAATGACTAAAGACAGTCGCCCAAGTAAAAGCGATATGAAAAAACTAGAATCATGTATGACTGCAAAAGGGTATAAAAAACCTGAAGGCCGTCCATCTGCACATTAATTAGTATCTTTAGATATACGATGATGAAAAGCCACTCTCTAGTGAGTGGATTTTTTTGTTGAGAGACATAAAATACTCTCCGTTCAGCTAATGTTTCTTGATGACAGCCACAACTCGGACAAGTTAATCTCGCTTAAAGTATCGCGTCTACATCTGTACTCGGTTGCCTTAACTCTCTCTTAAACTGAATCAACCATACAATCACTGGGTACTATAACCTTCGCCCAACATATAAATTTCAGAGGAAGAAATGGGTCTTGATACAAGTGATGGCATCATTACTAATATAGATAGTGTTTTATACAAAGTCTATATTCGAGATGCGTATGAAGATACTGTCTTCTACTACGATTTATGTAAATATACAGGCAAGGAAATATTGCTCGTAGGTACTCAAGTCACATATTATAAACTTTATTATAAAATCCCAGTTGCCGTTGGCTTACTGACTAAAAAAGAAATACGTCATACTGAGTCGTTCAAGAACTATGATAAAAAAAGACAGTATTTAAGCTATTCTGAACCGGGATTTGAGATATCCACGTATAAGATTTTATTTCTTGGTATATGTTTTTCATTAAGTATCATTATAAGCTTACTGAATTTATTTTGATTTTGATAGCTAAGCTGATGCTGAAAATTACAGGCCTATATGAGTGCGAAAAGGTATAGAAAACCTGAAGGCCAAGAGCCGTCCAACTGCATACTCATTAATATCTTTAGATGACCGATGATGAAAGGCTACTCTTTATAGGGTGGTCTTTTTTTATATTTAAAATTTATAATATTTTGGTTGTTCCTGCTTTTCGTATATAGTTTACAGTGTGAATTAAAACTTTAAACATTAATGCAAGTTTGTAATAATCTAACAAATAACGTAGCTAGTATGGTAAAAATTATTACTAGCTCACTAGCTTATAACTCTGAGAAACCAAATGAATTTAAGTTACCCTAGCCTACTGAAAGAGATAGAATTTTATAAAATTAAAGGGCGCTCAGATAGTGCCGCTTTCTTAATGTGGTACCTAGAAAAATACTTCAGATTAGACCCAGAAATTGCGATTGATGCTGTTTGCGATAACAGTGGCGATAAAGGTGTTGACGGTATTTACCTTAATGAAGGTGCGGGTACTATTGATATATTCCAATCTAAAATAGTCCAAAGTGAAAACAAGTCAGTTGGAGATACAGTTTTAAAAGAGTTCTTAGGAACACTGGATCAATTTAGTTCAAGCGAAAAACTTCAAAACTTAGTTGATACAGCAGGTAAAGCAGAAGTTGCTTCATTAATAAATCGCTTAAATCTTATCAGTAATCTTGATGCTTATAAGGTTAGAGGAATATTTGTTGCTAACACTGAGCTTTCTAGTGATGGAAAATCTTTTCTGTCAGAAGTCGAGAATATAGAGTTTTTTGGTAGATATATATTAGAAGATCAATATATTAGCGATCAAAAAGAAGTAACTACATTAGAAGAAGCCACTTTCGATATTTCAGAAAATGAAACTACTATTTATCATGCTGATACAGAAACAATAACTTATATTGCTCCTATCAAAGCTAGTGAATTAGTTGAGTTAAAAGGTATTAACGACCAGTCAATATTTGACTACAATGTTCGCGGTGCTTTAGGCAACACTAAAATAAATAAAGGAATTGTGAATAGCATTAAGAACGCTGCTCTTCATAAACAGTTTCCTTTATTCCATAATGGAATTACCATTGTTGCTGAAAACGTTGAACGAACTGAAGATAAAATAGTGATTAAGAATTTTTATGTGGTGAATGGATGTCAAAGCCTAACGTCTCTTTATAGAAATAGTCAACATATTACCGATGATTTGAGGATATTGACTAAGGTTATTAAGGTTCCTATTAATTCCGATCTATCCTCTAAAATAACCGAATATTCCAATAGCCAAAATGGAGTTAAACCGAGAGATTTTAAATCTTATAGTCAAATACAGGTACGCTTACAGAATGAAGTAACTAGCAAGTTTGGTACAGATTATTACTATGAGATAAAGCGAGCAGATAATACACCTAGTAATCTAGAAGTGATTTCTAATGAAACTACAGGTGTTATACTAATGTCATTTGACTTAGAAGAGCCTTGGAATACTCATAGGAAGTATCGAATATTTGAAGACGCTCACAATGACCTTTTTGCTAGACCAGAAGTAACTGCATCGAGAGTGGTATTCCTAAAGTTATTGGATAATATATCCTTAGAAAAAATACTAAGTCTTGAAAATCAATTAATTGCTAGATACGCTCTTACAAGATACACCTTAATTTATATTATAAAAAACATACTAAAAAAAGATGAACTTGGTCAAAAGCTAGTAGCTAACCCTGAGCCTTTTGTTAAAGATTTGTCTTCAAGAACGAAGCTTATTACTGCTCTTTCAGCCATAGTTGATGAAATAATTATTGACTTAGATGCAGAAATTAATGATTTAGATGAAGAGTTTGATTATAAATCTAACTTGAGAAATGAATCTTGGGTTAAAAATTTAAGTAAAGTTATCAGTGGCAGTTATTTAAAACAAGTTAAAAGAAATAGAAGTCCTAGTTTCAAAGACGAATGGGAAGAATTAAATCCATAATAAGTTAGCCCGTAGGTTCGGCGCAGCGTGTCACACCCAGCCTACGACGTAATTTCAAAATCAGACCAGTCATTTCTCGATATTTCATTGCAAAAAAAGCAAGCCTCTCGACTTGCTTTTTTTATTTACCATGCTTTTTTAATAGTATCGTACTGATCTAATTGTACCGATCTATTGAGGTGCTTTAGCAGCCGCTTGATAAATTGGCGTCACTTCAGGCAAGAGTGCTTTGATTTTAGCGATACGCTGCTGAGAGTTTGGATGCGTAGACGTCAAAGTAACTAAGGCGCTGCTACGACCGTTTTCGGCTTCCATTTTTTCCCATACTGACACTGCAGATGCTGGGTTATAGCCTGCCTGCGCCATCAAACGTAAACCACCTGCATCGGCTTGTGATTCTTGACTACGAGAAAACGGCTTATCAATGCCTAGGTCATTAATTAAGCCCAACGCATTATCACTTAACCCTGTTTTTGACTGTAGTTGTGCACCACCTAACTGCATCGCTAAACCAGTCAGAACCTTTTGCCCTGCGTCCTTTTTACTGTGCTCAGACAATGCATGGGTCATTTCGTGTCCCATAATTGCAGCGATTTCTGCATCAGTTAACTTTAACGTCTCTACAATACCTGTGTAAAAGGCCATTTTGCCACCAGGCATTGCCCAAGCATTTAATTCAGGTGACTTTATAACAGTAATCTGCCAATCAAAAGGTACGCCTGTTGTATTGGCTTGAACGGCGTAGGGCTTTATACGATTAAAGACTTTTTTAACTCGAATGGCGGTGGCAGATGTGCTATCTACTGCGCCTTGACTCTTGGCACTAGAAACCACTTGAGAGTAGCTTTTTGCCGCATCGCTATTTAGGGTAGCGGTATCGTATCCTGCCATATCGGCGACAGTAGTACAGCCTGCCAAAGTAGTAATGGTGGTAAGCAATAGAACATTTTTCATTTTATTAAAAGTGGTCATTAGACGTCCAAGTTAAAAGATACAGTTGAAGTAGATAGCTAGATAAAGATAATGAATTTAGAATGTAACCAAGATGTAAGTAATGTGTCTGAATTATCGAGGAAGAGATTATCACCATAGAAAACAAAAGTCTATTAATTTTACAGTCTATCGCCTATTTTCCATCGCAAGTCATATCCAACATGCATCTGAAGTATATAACGTCATTATTTTAATTTGAGTCACGGCTTAGTGAGCATCTTATAACCCAAACCTACCTAAACAAATACCCTGTCTACAGTCATCACCTGCGCAACTGCGCTAGTCTCTATCTTCTATTGTCTAAAAAAACTTATCCTTTATAGTCGCATTAAATATAATGTCCAATAATGCCTGCGCGTCAGCACCCAGACCCTTTATAATAGCGTATCAATAACCAATATGCGTACTTCCATAATGACCTCTATCAGTTACGTAAAGCAGCAGCGCATTACCCGACTATGCGTGCGCTGCGGCCTACTTCTTATGCAGTATGGTGCTGAGTCTGCCATCGTGGTGGACTTGTCCAAGCGCTTGGGCATTGCTTTGGGAATGAACAGCGTAGAATGCTCGCTGAATTTTAATGCCCTTACCTTGACCACTATCTGTGATGAGCGCTGTATCACCACTACTAGAGACACGATCAATCAGAGCATCAACGTCAATTTATTGGTGCAAATTCAGCAGATCGTCAATAAAACCGAAGACACCATAGATAGTGATAATTTGATTGACCTGACTACGCTTGCCTTTGATGAGCTAGACAAGACCGTTTATCCAACATGGCTAGTCGGCATATTCGTTGGTATCTCTTGTGCTGCATTTGCTTATTTGAATAGCGCCAGTTGGTTAATGACTGCGGTGACATTTGTCGCTGGTATGGTGGCGATGCTCACTCGTATTTATCTGTCCAAACACCACTTCAATCCCTTTATAACGGTTATCGTGACGGCATTTATTGCCTCCCTCATTGGGGCAACTACCTATTATTTTGATATTGGTAACAATGCCGATATCGCCGTCGCATCTAGCGTGCTGCTACTGGTGCCCAGCTTCCCGCTCATTAATTCTTTTTCAGATATCTTAAAAGGCTATGTCAATATCGGCGTTGGACGTGCCGTGTTTACCTATATGTTGACCTTATCCGCGTGCGTTGGCATCGTGATGGCCCTCGTTTTACTTCAAATACAGCACTGGGGGTTTTGACATGTGGTTTATAGAAACCGTTGTACTGTCTTGCATCATTACCCTTGGTTGGACGCTGATGTTCACCGTTCCCAAACGCTATATTCTGCCGTGTTTGCTCATGACTGCTTTTGGGTTTGGACTAAAGACTGCACTTGTCCATCAGCAAGTACATCTTGTAGTAGCCAGCTTTTTTGGAGCCATGCTCGCCAGTTTTTTGGGCGTGTATTTTTCTAAGAAATATACCCTACCGCCTAAAGCGCTCATTTCGCCAAGTGTCATCTGTATGATGCCCGGTATCGCCGCGTATAAGGCGATGGTCAGTATGGTGCAGATTGGCTATTTTGGTTTTTCAGACGAGTTATTTAGTCAAATGATGGTGTACTTGTTTGAGGCTTTGTTTGTGACCTCAGGATTGGTACTGGGTTTGTCTATTCCTGGGCTGTTATTTTATAGACGTCGTGCTATTGTTTAAGCGGGTCTAGATAAGCTTAGCTATATAAATACTGACCACATGGAAGCAACTCAACACACCTTAACCATAAAAAACTTGTAAGATGGATTATAAGACCCATTACAGTAGAGTCCAAAACAAGAGCATTCAAAACAATAAACCTTAAAACTGTACCAATAACAATTTAACAAAGAGACCTGATTATGACCAAACATTATGACTATATCGCCATTGGCGGCGGTAGCGGCGGTATTGCTTCAATCAACCGTGCAGCAAGCTATGGCAAAAAATGCGCCATCATCGAAGCCAACCAACTGGGCGGTACTTGTGTGAATTTGGGCTGTGTACCTAAAAAGGTGATGTGGTATGGCGCACAAGTTGCCGAAGCCATCCATAAATATGCGCCAGATTATGGTTTTGATGTTGAATTTAAAGGTTTTGATTTCCAAAAACTGGTGCAGAGCCGTCAACAGTACATCGAAAATATCCACCGCTCTTATGATAATAATTTGGCGAAAAATGGCGTAGAAGTGATCAAAGGCTTTGCCAAATTTGTCGATACCAATACGGTAGAAGTGAACGGCGAACTCATTACCGCTGATCATATTTTGATTGCTACGGGCGGTCACCCGATTCAACCAAACATCAAAGGTGCAGAATATGGCATCGATTCTGATGGATTTTTTGCGTTAAATCACTTGCCAAAACGCGTGGCGATTGTAGGCGCTGGTTATATCGCTGTCGAAATTGCAGGCGTACTAAACAGTCTGGGCGCAGAGGTACATTTGTATGTGCGTAAACACTCGCCACTACGCGCATTTGACCATACTATTGTAGAAACCTTGCTGATAGAGATGGAGCAAGATGGTATTCATCTACACACCAACACTGCCATCAATGAAGTCAATAAAAATGACGACGACAGCTTGAACCTATCTACCAATAGTGGTGGCGAAGACTGTATTGACACAGTAGATTGCTTGATTTGGGCCATTGGTCGTGCGCCATCAACAGACGGTATCAATCTGCAAGTGACAGGGGTCGCGACGACTGAGACTGGCAAAATCAAAGTCGATGAGTTCCAAAATACCAATATCGACAATATTTATGCAGTCGGCGATATTATAGAAAATAGTGTTGATCTGACCCCAGTGGCGATTGCCGCAGGTCGCCGTTTATCAGAGCGTCTGTTTAACAATAAGCCCAATGAGCATTTAGACTATACGTTAATACCGACTGTTATCTTTACTCATCCTGCTATCGGTACAATCGGTTTGTCCGAAATTGACGCGATTGAACGCTATGGCAAAGACAATATCAAATGCTATAAATCGAGCTTTACCTCTATGTATAGCGCCGTAACCCAGCATCGCCAAAAGTGCACTATGAAACTGGTATGCTTGGGCGATGACGAAAAAGTCATTGGCTTACATGGTATTGGCTTTGGTGTTGATGAGATGATTCAGGGCTTTGCAGTTGCCATCAAAATGGGCGCGACTAAAGCTGACTTTAATAACACGGTTGCGATTCATCCCACTGGCTCAGAAGAGTTCGTGACGATGCGTTAGTTGACAATGCGTTAGTTGACAATGCGTTAAACTTATTATCTTAGCTAAAAGTAAAAGGCCACTCTGAATCGAGTGGCCTTTTCGTTTGGAATGTCCCGTCCTAGAATAAATGTTTTTATCTAACGCTCACATTGTCAAAATGCCCAAGTTTTTCCAGACTTCCCTGCTCGCTCTGTGGCACTGACTTGAGTAAAACGCTCTTGTTAGATTGTCTCACTGTAATGCCTTGCTTATTGATCTGATAAACCACAGGCTTATTGAGAAAGCTAAGTGTTTTTTTAGCCGTGTCATAAACAAATGGCCCATCATAATACAGCTCGATTCTGTCATTTTTATCGGCAAAGGCATAATACATCTGCTCACCTTCCTTGTCATAAGTCTTATTTAAAACCATTTTTTTACCGTTATCTAAATCCAACTTATAAATGAAAGGCAATGTCCCATCGTGGCTTTCGTTATCGTACTCAGGTAACATCTCATAGCTATCTTCTACCATTTTGCCATTAACTCTTGTGCTCTCGATGATAGAAATTAATTGTTTTGGATTATATTCTTCTACAAGCACATGTACGGCCACTGGCTTATTATCGATCACTTTATACTCTGAATACTGATGCCATCCTGCGCCACTCTTAGTCATCGTATACAAAGTTTAACTGTCTTTATTTATACCAAAAAAACCGCAATAGCCTTGTGCCAACTCAGTAAATCCTTCGCTATGAACGAAAGTCTCACCATCTTTTAGATAAACTTGATAAGAAGGCCCACCATAGCAACCATTGCGCCCATCTTTTATCGCTAAATCTTTTTGTCCGTCAAAATTAAAATCGTCATAGATCAACACACTATGTTCGCCATAAGGAATACTAACGATATTGGCACTGACTTTTTCACCCAATTCATGTTCTTCGCTATTACTTAACTCATATTCAATATCGATACTAGCAGGTTGACTGATAAGGGTTTTATGTGTTTTCTCATCTATAATTTTGATGATACTGTTCGCCTCATAACCATACTCGCTTACTTGGTTAATGACTGCATGATAATCGTCTGAGAAATCTTGGATTTGATAGGTTTGCGCCAAGGCCGAATAGGACAATAGCGGCGAAACTAGCAGCCCCGACAATAAAGCAAGCGGTTTGAGTCTCATATTAAGTATAAAAGTCATATCTGTCCTTAGTGCTTAAAACTTGCTGAACATTTAAAGATGTATTCGAATAGCCAGCAAATGATAGGATTAATACAACTATCTTACTTAGAGCATACTCTCAATCTACACAATACATATTCAATGAGCTATACAGAATTATAACTTTAAACCCAACTTTATTTCTCGATATTTGCCTATTTTTATTTGATATTGCTTTTTTATAATTGAATCACTTCTGTTTGAATAGCTCTGAAAATTTTAAGTGAAGTCACGTTCATACAGACAGCGCAATCACGATGCTGCTATCATGCATTTAATACTGACCGTTGAGAGATGACTGTGTGGCAGGTGTATTTATTTATATTACCGATTGGTCTTGGGATCATGACGTTAGCAGCAAGCTTGCTTTGTTTATTTGCTTATCTTATGTCTGATGATAATGCCACGCGCTTGCCAGCATTTAATTGGTTTAAGCGATTAATCATCGTGGCATTTTTATTGTTGAGCGTGGGGCTATTTATGACCTTTAGATATTTTTGGGGTTAAATAAAACATCCTAGTTCTAAGTGTCTTTTTACTAGACCTACATTATCAGCCAACCATTTTTTCTAGCTCTAATAGCTCTAAATCTTCACGCTTTGGCTCGCCATTATTGCCATCATTGGGAAACGGCATTTTATTACCATTTAACTGATACCCACGGCGCTCATAATAAGCCAATAGCTCAGGACGATGGCTAAGAATAGACATGGTCAAACGGCTCGGCTGATTCTGTGACTGTAAGTGTCTATCTGCAAAAGTCTCAGCCGCTTGTAGGATCACGTTACCAACGCCTTTCCCTTGTAGCACAGGATGTACCGCAAACATACCGATATAGGCTTTTTTATTTGAGTCAGCATCAGTTTTAATATCGACAGCGATACAGCCAAGTATCTCACCCGTTTCTTCTCCATCACGGTCACCCGTGGTCGTTTTTGGATAAACAAAGTAATAGTGGTTAGGGTCATTAATAACAGCAGCAAGCTCTGCTGAAGTGGTTCGAATACCACCAATCAAATCAGCCTCATTGGTCCAACCTGCGGTCTCGCGATAGCAGCAATTCAATAATCGTTCAAGTGCCCCAATATCATCTAATGTCGCTTCACGTAAAAATACAGAGTCTTTACTCAAGTGGTTTTCATTTATAGTGCTCTTATTTATAGTACTTTCGCTCATATTATAATTTTCCTTTTTGATTCATGTATAAAAAAACTGGCTTAGACTCCTAAGCCAGCCTAGGGCATGTCATCAATTAGATTGTGAGGCTTAAAATGAGAAAAATTGTAGATAAATGAGGAAGAAATTGCCGTTAATATGAACATATTGACAAAACTTCTGACGATATTTAGCAAAATTTAGCCATTTTAAGACCACTAAATGTATTAATGTGCTAATTGATGACATGCCCAAGATACTAATACTTATTCTTTAGTAGTGCTAGAGCGATAACACTTTTGCTTGATTAATAATATCGAATCCTGAGTTGATTTGAGCACGAGTTGGGGCTTGACCTATACGTAATAGCTCAGCAAAAGCAATTAGCTCTTGGTCGCGCCCTAATGTACTGGCCGCAGTGGCTCGGCTATTCTCATTACTGTCATCATCAAAGTAGTATTCAATATAATTCAGCGTATCTGGAGTGCCAAGTAATATGCTGTTGTCTGGTGTTTGGGCATGGCCGCTATAGCGTAGGCTCTTGCCAAATTGCATAGTCCAAAAAAACGGCACACGAGCATCTAACGTCTCTACTGTGTCGTCTTTTAATATCGCAGCTGCCGCCACGAGCCCATGCTGTAATGCCACACGCCAATGCTCAATACGCATACGTCCCATCTGCCCAGATGCTTTTGCAATATCGCCCAGTGCATAAACTCCATCACGCAATTGCAGTTTACTATCGACCTGTACCCCATCAGGATCGTTGACCTCTTCTAATAGCTCAGTATTGGCAGATACCCCTGTGCCTAAAATCACAATATCGGCATCGATATGCTCGCCATTTGCCAGTATCACACCACCCACTTGTGAAAAGGTTTGTCTTGCCTCACTGCTGTCCGACTTGTTTTCAACCTTGGTAATTTCATTTACGTTGGCACCTAACACAAAGTTAATGCCGTTTTCTTCGTGCAACTTGATAAGTGCTTTACTAACAGTTTCTGAGACGATATTACCCATCACTCGGTCAGACTGTCCAACCACTGTGATTGAAGCTGTGGTACCTGCCTGCGCTAAGGCTGAGGCGACCTCCATACCAATAAAACCAGTACCGATAATTACCACGCGCTGATCATGACTGGCCGCTTTAATCAACTTGGCATCATCCATACTGCGTAAGGTATACACGCCATCTAAATCTGCTCCCGTAATAGGCGGTATAGATGGCGACGATCCTGTGGCCACCACCAAATAGTCGGCCGATATGGTTTGATCACTACCATTCTCATCGTTGCTGTTGCTGTTGCTGTTGCTGTCACTACTATCACTAACAACCATTAAAGTACGCTCATTAGGCAATACCTTGCTCACGGTTTGATTTAAGCGCAAATCAATATTGTTGTCTTTGGCCCAGTCGCTACCACCCAGCAGCAGCTTTTCTTCTGGCATGTTTCCTGCCAAAAAAGCTTTGGACAATAACGGACGATTATAAGGGGCTTTGTTGTCAGCACTAATCAATGTGATATCACCGCCATATCCGGTATTTCGCAGATTATGTGCCGTCATAAACCCAGCCGCACCGCCGCCCACAATCACAGTATGAGTGTCTTTCAATTTATCGTTTGGTATATCGGTCTTTTCTTTGACTGATGTCGTCACAATCAACTCTTCGCCATTGTCAGTCAGTTGATATTGGGTCAAGCCTTCGGTGGCAATCGGCTCCAACAATGTGCCATCACGACTGTCAAAAGTAGCCTGATGCCATGGGCAAACCACACGGTTGCCACAGCGTAACCCAGTGCCTAAATCTGCTCCCGCATGTGGGCATTTACCATCAAACGCGTGAAACTCATCGTCGTCTCGGGTGATTAAAATGATACTATAATCATCTTGCTTGTATGATTTCATACCGCCACTTAGAATATCTGCCTTACTGATAGTAACTGTGTTAATCGTTGCATTGGTCATAAGTCTTCCTTAACGGTTATAATAGATTTCTAATAAAAACGGGGTGAAAACAATCCTATGATCTTTTCATATCCTATTCATCGATAGTAGCAAGACCATTTAGCACACGCTGTTTCTTTGTATATTTACTGCGTTGCAAAACGTAAGTTTGCGAGTTTCTTTCAAACCCTCTATGACTATGACTTCCATTTTAAATTTACAATCAAAATAAAAGACTACTTTATGACTTATCCAGACAACCATATTGAAACGCCTACGATCTCTGACTCTGAACCACATTTGGAGAGCAAGCCAGTTACGAGCGCATCCGTTGATATAGCTGATATTGATATTACAGCTGCCGCAGATACTACGCAGTTGCCACAGCCGATGCAGCCACCGTTAAAACAGGCAACTTATAAAGCCAATACTACGGATTTCATCGTTAATGAGCTATTGCCATTAGACTTCACCAATGAAGGTGAGCATCTATGGTTGCATATAGAAAAATCAGGAATGAATACTGCTTATTTGGCCAAACTACTATCAGAGTGGGCAGAGATTCCATTGCGTGATGTTGGATATTCAGGACTGAAAGACCGTCATGCACTAACGACACAGTGGTTTAGCCTACGAATACCAAAGAAGCAACTACCAGTAACTGAGTTTGCGCCAATAGATATCGGAGAGACAGAGTCAGTCACTATTCTCGCCCAGCATTGGCATAACAAAAAGCTCAATCGTGGTACGCATCGTGCCAATCAATTCGTAATTACCTTACGTGATATTCAGTTTGACAATAGTGATACTGAGACACTAGAACCTGAGCAACTATTGTCTGCAAAAGAGACGGTCGAGCAGTATTTAACCAATATCAGTCAGAGCGGCGTCCCCAATTATTTTGGTCCTCAGCGTTTCGGTCGTCAGGGCAATAACGTCAGAGAGGCACTATCACTGTTTGCCCGTCCACCACGAGCGCCTCGCCCATCGTCTAAAAAAAGCAAAAGCAAGCGTGCACCGCGAGAGCAAAACACGATGGAGCTGTCTGCAGCCCGTAGCTTGATATTTAATGAGATATTGGCAGCACGCGTACGAGATGGTAGCTGGAATACTGGTCTATCAGGTGAAGTGTTTAACTTGGATGGTTCAGGGTCTATATTTACCAGTGAAGAGATAGATGACACATTACGTGAACGAATGGCTAGTGGTGATATCCATCCAACGGCTGTGATGTGGGGCACAGACAATGACAAAGTCAGTAATGCAGCAGCAGACGTTGAGAATGATATTGTAAAAAGCAGCCCACTATTGACGCAGTTAGCAGCAGGATTAGAGCAACGAGATATCAAGGCACAACGACGAGCGCTGCGTTTACCTATCGAAGCATTAACATGGGAATGGCGTGATTCAGAAGAAGACTCGCAAACGCTAGTATTGAATTTCACGCTAACGACTGGCAGCTTTGCAACGAGTGTATTGGCGAGTTTGGTACAGCAGTTAGTTTTTTAATTAAGTAGATACAGATTAGGACCTTCATAGATGACAGCTATCATCTATGAAGGTCCAGCTGCTTTATCGCTTTTTAATGACTATAAAGCGACTCTATCTTGTTATCGCCTGATTTTAACATCGCGTTAGCACTCACAACTTTATCGCGCCCGAGGCCCTTAGCATTATACAAAGCCTTATCCGCCATACAAATTAAGCGCTGACAAATATCTTGGGGCAATTCTACTGTATCAACCTTTTTATCCGCTCGTTCACTATTCGACTTACTGACCTGTGGTTTTTTAAGCTGATATCCTGCCTCTGCTTGAGACAGCTTTTCGCATGCGTGTTCTATGCATGTGCGCTCATCGTGAGTCAACGTATATAACCCGAGACTAGCGGTCACGTTAAAGGTAGTATTGTCATCGACCACGATGGTTTGATCAGCGATGCTTAGCCGTAGTTGTTCGGCAATAACCATCGCACTATCATGCTTCGTATCTGGTAGCACAATCAAAAACTCCTCACCACCATAGCGGCTAACAATGGCATCATCTGTCAAAGACTGTAGTAGTGCTTGTGCCACTGTCACTAACACTCGATCGCCAATATCATGACCATAGCTATCATTGATGTCTTTAAACCAATCTAAATCTAATAGAATTACGCTAAAGTCCTGAGAACGTTCTATGCTCACCAATGCCTGTTTCATTTGCATCAGACCATAACGGCGGTTTTTTAGTTGGGTCAGCTCGTCTTGATTGGCATGTTGTAAGGTTTCTTTTCTACTGTCATCTAATATCACCAACAAAGTACGAAACATATAAATAATAAAAATGGCTTTTGGTAACGACATATAAATATGGGTAGAGCGCCACAAAAGATTGGAAGATTGACGCAGATAATTGACACTATCCCAATTCAACCTTCCATTTGGTAGGACAGTAGCAGCGGTAGCGTCTTTCATCATAACCATCTCATTATAAGTGACATAACTATGAATATTAGGAGGCAGCGTCGTAGCAATCATTTGACGTAAATTTGGTAACGTGATACCAGCATAAGGAAGGAGTGTTACCACCAAAATAGCAATGATTTGACCTATAAATGCTCGCCATACATACCGCCGGCTAATGAGCATCATGCCCAGCATCGTGCCCCCTACTAACGAGACACCCGCCACCAAACTACTATGTCCTAATACTGCGACAATAAAAGTAATATAGGCACTATAAATGGTGATAAGTATCGCTTGCCATGTATACAAATTGCTATTGGCGTTTCTAAAGGGTGAAAAACGACTGGACATCCATAGTAAAAACACACCTACCATGGACACGCCAATCCATATTGGATAGAGCAGATCTATATCAATGTAATTACTATAGGTATCACGGCGATACCAAACAAATAAGCACCACAGCCAATGCGAAAAAACATCCATCACCATAAATGCTGCAAGTAGTGCCGTCCTATCAGCTGCTTGCCATTCAAAAACTGCCTTAGACAGCTGCTTGTAGCCTAGATAAAACTTAGATACAGCCATAATGGGCTACCGCAAATAGAAAAATTGATAGAGCTAAAACCAGAATAACAACTGACAACTCATGATTACCGCTGAAGCCAAAACTACTTATTCAGTGTGGCCATTTATGCCCGAGTTATCAATCCATTTGATAGATTCACACGTCAATAACTGATGCTTTGTTTTGAATCTTGTTTCAATCGATGTATAGTTGGTTCAATTTAAAAGTAGTACAGGGCAACCGAGTGTAGATGTATATGTGATACTTCAAGCGAGGTTAACGCTGTAATACTTTTATAGTGGAATGACTATATTAACTCAAGCAGCGTTCAAGATTAAACGATAACCAACCACTTTTCAGTGGATTTTATAGGTATTTTTTGAATAGTTGTAAAACACTAGGGCTTGTCCTCATTTTAAAAATGGTGATAAAAATGAGATAAATTGCAGTCAAACAAGGATAATAGCGCAGATAATATCGAGATATTAGTCAGCTATTTGACGCTGTGTGGCAAGATTTGGCCATTTTTAACCCATTTAGATGACTATCGATTGAATTGAGGACATGCCCTAGTTAAGCAAACATCTTAAATGACTGCCAAACCCCTTGCTGTTCAGGGTTCAGAGTCGGTACATCGCCCAAACGTCGCCACGGCATATTACTACCATGAAAGTCACTACCGATTGAGGTAACAAGATCGTGCTCAGCGATACTACGATCGACCATTCTGCGAGTGCTAACTGGCTCACTATTGGCGGGCAGCTCACAAGCATCACCGCCTAACTGGGCAAACTCTTCAATCAGTTTGCGCACACGAGTCGCTGAGAGCTGATAGCGAGTAGGATGTGCCAGTACAGCCTTGCCACCACAAGCATGGATTAGCTCGATACCATGCTGCATCGTTAGCGCCTCGATTGCCACATAAGCAGGTTTATTGTCCGCCAGATATTTATCAAAGGCTTTTTGTACGGTTTTTACTTCACCGCGCTCAAACAGTACTTGACCAATATGCGCACGCCCTACTGCTTGCGGATTGCCACCTGCTTTCACAAGTACCGCTTGCCATAGCTCGTCATAACTGATGTCTAGCAATTCACTGAGCTTTTCCGTAATTTTCTGACCACGCGTGGCACGACTGTCTTGCAGCTGCTGCAATGTTGCATGCATTTTTTCAAGATCAGTAAAATCAAGCCCAAGCACATGAATAATCTTGTTGGTCGATTTATTTTTACCATAACCACCGCTAAGCGTATGCTCACAGCTTATTTCAACGCCATTGATGAGTTGCATATCACAGGCCGTCGCAGCGATTCTCGCCTCATCAATTCCCGCTAGCGTATCGTGATCGGTCAGAGCCAATACATTGACGCCAGCCGCATGGGCGCGTTGTATTACTTCCGTTGGCCCATAAGTACCATCAGAGCAAGTGCTGTGACAATGTAGATCGAATTTCATAAATAAGCCTTAGCATTTTAAAATAATAAGCATTAAAGAGAGTAAAAAGAGAAATACAGTAGTAACTAGCCGTTGTGTAGTCTAGTCAATACGAAAGTCATTCAAACAAACCGAGTGTCGATGTCTATTAGATACTTCAAGTGGGGTTAACGCAGTAATACTTTTATAGTGGAATAACTGTATTTAATACATAGAACTACTGACATTATCGAATCGTTATATTGGGTAGCAGCGATGCCCATGAGCCATAATCATAGAGTATTACTAAGCAAGTCCGCCATGTAGAACGATTATCGCGTTGATTGCTTTTTTTTGGTGCAGTAGACGTGTAAACTACCCCATACGTTTTTGGTGGACACCCTATTTGTTATGAAAGCCCTATTAGACTTTATTCCTTTAATTGCCTTTTTCATTGGTGCGCGTCACAGTGGTATTTTGGCAGGGGCCGGTGCTCTACTCATCGCCACAATTATCGTTTATGCGATTCATTTTATTCGCCAAAAAGGCAAGTTTGATAAGCAGCAATGGGTTGTTTTACTATTAACCATTCTGTTTTGTGGTGGTACCCTAATCTTACGTGATGACATCTATCTGCGTTGGAAGTCACCAATTATCAACGGTATCTTTGCCTTGACGCTATTAGTAAGCGCCGCGATTAATAAGCCTCTGATGCAGCTAGCAATGAAAGATGTTTTTTCACTCACAATGAGTGGCTGGAAAAAACTCACCATCGCTTGGGCATTGTTTTTTGCCATGATGGGCGTCTTACATTATATCACAGCGTTTACGATGTCAGATGAAGCATGGATCAACTTTAAAACGTACGGCTGGATTCCAATTATGTTGGTGTTCGTTGTGGCTCAGTTTGCGGTACTAAAAAATTACTTAAATCCAGAACTGACAAACAAAACCACTAAGTAATACTTAGACTATTATTTTATAATAAATACGATTTTTGAATATCCATAGTATTTTAACTATTCACAGTATTTTAAACATTTATGGTAACGGCATTAGTTGCTATGAATTAAGCTTTATTTATCTATTGATTAAACACACTTACATCAATCATCATTTTATTGAGGAAGTCTTATGTCCTTATTTGCCATTATTGGTCACGATGTTGCAGAGAGCAGCGCGCAACGTCAGATTACCCGTGTTGAACATCTTGACCGTCTTAAAGCATTGAACAATGAGCAGCGACTCATTATTGCAGGTCCAAACCCTATTGAGCATGGTCAAAGCGCTATGTCAGGCAGTCTAATCATTGCTGATTTCGACTCTCTTGAGGCCGCACAAGCATGGGCAAACGAAGAGCCTTACTTGCGCGATGGTGTGTACAGCCATGTAGATATCAAGCCGTTCATTCAAGCACTGCCAAAACCCGATGACAGCACATCAGACAAAGTAGCAGCGTCGTGAGCCAGCGTGTCTCTTATTTAAATACACGTCATTATAAACTCAGCATAGCTACCCTAATGTTTATGGCTGCTGCATCGGTACAAGCTGCACCAACAGTCACTACTATGGATGTGACCGACCCATTAGCAACGATACCGGTGACAGAACCTGAAGCACTAAACGCTCAACCAACCAGTAACTCAACGTTGGATATCAATCGCACTTTAGCAGCGCAACTGCAGCCATCTAAACAGGCGCTGTCCGATGCCAATCAAGAGTTACTAAGCCGCAATGCACAGTTGCAACGTCAGGTAAACGACTTGCAGACTCAAGCAAACGTTTTGGTTTATGAAAGTAAAGGTCAGATTTTCTTGTACGGGGCATTTACAGTATTAATCAGTCTGTTGGTTGGTATCTTTATCTCGTGGCTAGTGTTTGTCCGCCGTGAGCGTTGGTAGCGCATTCTCTATTTATTGCTCTGTCCTATGTGAGTGTCTATGTCTATGTTCACGTCTAAGTCCACGTCTGCACCAAAAGAAACGCCTAACTCTCCTGCGCAATCTAAAACTGCTAACGCACTAAACATCATCACTCCTGCCAAAATTGATTGGCAGGTAGACGATACGGGTAATCAAGTACCCGTATCAGGTGAGTTTGGCGATGTTTATTTTTCACATGCGGATGGTCTAGCAGAGTCACGATATGTGTTTTTGGCGCATAATCAACTACCAGAGCGACTGGCACACCTTGCACCAAAGCAATGCTTTACGATCGCTGAATTGGGCTTTGGTACAGGGCTCAATCTATTAGCCACTTGGCTGCTATGGCGACAGTTACGAGAGACTCATCCACAATTAGCAACGGCTCGTCTACATTTTATTACGACTGAAAAATTTCCTATACCCCTTGCAGATTTAACGCACATACTGACATTGTGGGCGCAGCGTGCGCCTGAGCTTGCAGAATTAATTGCGCCTCTTTTGGCCGCCTACCCACCCCTTATCGCTGGCTCTCATCGTCTAAACTTCTTTGATGATAATTTGACCGTTGATATGTGGTTTGGTGATGCTGCTGAGAGTTTGGCCAAGTTAGCATTAGATACTTCCATAGAACCTGCACCCTGCGTTAACGCATGGTTTTTAGATGGCTTTGCCCCTTCTTGTAATAGCGCCTTATGGGCAGAAGATATCTTTACTCAGATAAAGCGCTTATCCTGCCAAGACACTACCGCTGCGACCTATAGCAGTGCAGGTATTGTTAAACGTGGGCTAAGAGAGCATGGCTTTGAGATTAACAAGGTCAAGGGCTTTGGGCGAAAGAACCAAATGCTAACAGCTGTTATGACTGATGCTGCCTGTCTATCTGAAAGTGATAGTCAGAGTAATCCTGCTAATAGTACACACAATACTCCTGCTCGTAGCAACCTTAAGCCTGATCATAGTATCGTCATTGGTGCTGGTGTCTCAGGATTGCTAACGGCTTGGTCGCTAGCCAATCGTGGTATTCAAGTCACTTTATTAGATAAATCCGCACCCTTGGCAGGTGCATCAGGAAACCCCCGTGCTTTACTTGCTCCCAAGATGACACCTATTCATCATGTCGATGAGCATTTACACACCATGGGTTATCTCTACAGCAGCAGACTATATCGTGTGCTGAATGAAACAGCTGTACAGCTCAATATAGCACCCATATTGGAGCCAACAGGCGCCCTTGATTTACTGATCAAAGCCAATATTGGTACAGCGCAAATTGCAGATTATCCTAATGATATGGCAACCACGTTATCGCTTACGCAGGCTCAAGATGCCAGCGGATTAAAGACGCAGGATGTATCGGAGAATTTATATTTACCGCAGTCAGGCTTGGTCAATCCACAAGCCTTAAAAAATACGATTCTGACCCATCCGCTCATTCATTTTCAGCAGTTAGCCGTCAATAATATTAGCGAGATGGAAAGTCATGTTTGTGTTGAAGGGTATGATCAAAATCAAGAAATGATATCTATAAATGCTGATAATGTGGTCATTTGCGCAGCTTTTGAGAGCCGTCAATTAGATAAGCGTATTTTTGATTGTCGCAAAATTCGTGGTCAGCTCTCATGGTTTACGCCTACAGCCGAACAACTCGCAAACTTACCTAAAATACCACTCAAATATAGTGGTTACTGTACGCCATTCACTGCCCAATCAGATGACGGACAATTAAACGATGTTACAGAGTGCAGCCCTCAGTTTCTACTAGGGGCAAGCTTTATACGTAATGATACGGACACGGATATCCGTGAGGAAGAGCATCAGATTAGCCGTGATAAGTTGGTCACTGCAATCCCTGGGATGGATTCGGTCATTCCAACAGATATGAGCTTATGGCAAGGACGTGCTGGCGTTCGTACCCAAACACCTGACTACCACCCCATCGTTGGACAATTGATTGATAGCGAATGCGTTTGGGTAATGAGTGCGATGGGTGCGAAGGGCTATGCTATTGCACCATTATGCGCTGAGGCACTAGTAGATATGATGCTAGGCTCGTTTACCCCTCTATCTACCGCGATGCTAGCACGCCTATCACCAAATCGTACGCGTTTGCAGACACCGCTTACTTAATTATTTTTTTTAATGGGAAGCTTTAATCATTGCCTTCCATTCTAGATTTAACCGAACCGAAAAGCGATTTTCCAGAATCAGATTCAGATACCCCTTGATGAGCAATTTCCTAAGGTCTTTCGAGCCACGATGGATGATATTGGGCAGCAATATGAGTCGACTCATCATGATGAAATCACTGAATCGCAATTATTCACCCTTAATAAGCTCATCGCGACACGTGTGCCAGAATTAATTACTGACTATTTGAGCCTTGATCAGCACTATGCAAAAACAGTCATCATTGATAGGAATCAACAAAACACCAGCTATGACGTCGTGTTAAGTCAGTTAAATTCAATTTTAGACTTTTCACAAAAGCTGAATACTCAAAGCCAAAATGGGGTCGTTGATAAGTTACTAGCTAGCCGCTGATATCTGGATGATGTCTATAAAGAAAGTGGCATGGCAGCCGATAGCCTAAAGATAAAGTGAGTCTCGTATGTCTTATCACCAAACCACCCTTACGTTACCTGCTTATGCACGCGGTCTTCATATCATTACTCCGATAGTCGAAGACGCGATTGACCAGCTGATACCTCACTCTGACAATGCAGGATTGGTACATCTGTTTTTGCAGCATACCTCTGCTAGCCTAGCCATTAACGAAAATGCTGATCCCGATGTCAGACTAGATACCGAAGACTGGCTCAATAAAATCGCACCCGCTGATCAACCAGAGTATCGCCACACCCTAGAAGGTTCAGATGACTTGCCAGCCCATTTTAAAAGTATGCTGTTTGGCGTAAGTTTGACCATTCCACTTATTAATGGAACGCTAGGATTGGGGTCGTGGCAAGGTATTTACTTGTGTGAGCATAGAGACCATCTCGAAAAATATGGCGAGCAGCGAAAGCTGGTTATTACGGTTAATATTTGACAGCACCACTGACTCTTGCATCTTACTGTGCTTAAAGCACGCTTATTGGATAACTACCCTATTATGAACAACCTTACTTTAAACCTACTAAAATCCAAGTCTTACTATAAAGTAATCCCTGCTGTTTTCTTTAGTGCATTGCTACTGACTGGTTGCCAAAAAGATCCGGAACCTAAATCAGCTAATGAAGTGCAGACGGAAATAGCGGTACAAACAACGCCCGTCACGACTAATATCAACGGTATTGATGCTGATGAAAGCTTAGACAGCAATACCGACAGTAACACAGCGCAACCAACAGATTCAGAGAGTGATATTAACTTGAGTGAGTTAGAGGGTGATCTTAATACGACTAATACAGCAGCAAACAGTGCTGCTGTAGCACCCAATCCTGAGCAAGCCATTAAAGGTGCACAAATCACAGATGTCCGTTATAAAAATGCAGCAGGTGAAACCCTATCCGTTGTCTTTCAAACCTCGGCAGCAGGCATGCTTAATGCTATCCTCACTTTGCCCAATAAACCAAAGCTGACGCTAAGTGCACCAGAAGGCCAAGGTAATAACCCTACCTATCGCTCAAAAGATGGCAGTATCGAGCTGGTCAGTCATGCTGGTGGCGGTACTATCGACCTTGTCCAAAATAACAAAATCACTAGCTTTGATGCGGTCAGTGCGGAAGCAGAAGTCATCACTGAGTAATATCTGAGCCTTAACATTTATAAAAATTTGCCATAAAAAAGGCGGCATACGTTACGATTAAATAGTAACGTATGCCGCCTTATTCTTTTATTTTAGCCAAACCCAGTAGTTTGCCCGAATAGGCTGACCAACCAACTTATCACTGCCCATAATCCCCAACCAATCACCACAATGACGATTAATCCTAAAATATCAGGGATATGTAGGTACAGCCAAGCAACGATTGGATTACGCCAAAATTGACTGTTCTGTTGCTTATCTTCTAGGGATTGATGTAAAAATGGCCGATCCATATGCATCGTTTCGGTAATGCCATATTCATTATGTAGATGCTCGTGCACGATACCCAATGTCTTACGACTCGGACGAATAAATATATCGAGCAATGTCCCAATACCAGGCACGATACCTACTACCATATCAATGAGTGCTAGCCTAACTGCTGGCGTCATCTTATGTGCTGGCACACCCAATTGACGACCCAATATAAATGCATAGCTCGTCAGTGCCAGTCCTGCCAAATCGCCCGCCAATGGAATGGTTGAAAGCGCCGCATCCGCACCCATACCTTGTTTGGTGAACGGTATCCGTACTAACGAATCCATGGTATTGGCAAACTTTGCCAATTTACGCTCGGTCGCAATGACTTGCTCACGTGTTAGACCATGCTCAGCCAGTCTTGCCTGATAATCGATAATAGGCGTATTAGCGGCAGAACTTCCTTTCACTTTTAATTTCGACAATTTATCCATTGAACGTTGTCCATATACAAGCGATGGCAATGAGAGCAAAGACGTAACGTCCTACCCAAATGTTAGCCAAAAATGCCTGAAAGCAAGCCAATGCATTATAGCTAGCACAAGCACCATTTTGCTTAGCAAACATCATGGCTACCAGCGCCAAACCAAATACTGGCGTAACACCCAACGTAGTCGGCGCAAAATAATGCCACATGACCACGCCCATAATGAGCAAAAACAACGTTTGGAGTAGCGAAATAATAATCACATCATAGCGACCAAATAATATCGCCGTTGATTTTACCCCAATTTTCAAATCGTCCTCACGGTCAGCCATGGCATACTGCGTATCATAAGCCACCGTCCAGCACATATAGGCTAAAAACAATAACCAACACCAGATATCAGGAGCACCTTGTACGGCTACATAAGCCATCGGTATCGCCCATCCAAAAGCTGCGGCTAAAAACACTTGCGGCAGATGTGTATAGCGTTTCATAAACGGATAAATAAATGCCAATATAACGGCACCAAGCGACCAATAAAACACGGCAATAGGTAAGAAAAACAACAGACTGGCACTTAATAACACCAATACCAAAAACGCAGCGACGGCTTCTTTACCTGATAAACGCCTATCAGCTAATGGGCGTCCTTTGGTACGGGTCACATGGCCATCTACTTTTCGATCAGCAAAGTCATTAATCGCACAACCAGCCGCCCGCATAAAAATCGCACCTAGCGCAAATATTATAAATATTTTGAGATTTGGCAGCGCTGCCGTTGCTCCTTGCTGCTGCGCTTGACCCATCGCAGCCAGCAGCACGCCCCATAATGTTGGCCATAGTAGCAACTCAATGCCCACTGGCTTATCAAAACGGGTTAGTTGGATGTAGGCCTGTAATTTGTCTTTAAATGTCATGGCTTTCTATTATCATCAATATAATATGTTGTGTGCGTGTTTATAGACTTTGTTAAAAGCGCCTAGAATGACTGCTTAATGAACTGACTGCTGGCTACTGAACTTTTTTCCATAAGCGATTGGCATCAGCCAGTGATAGCTCAGGATACTGTTTGCGTAACGCTTTAATTGCCGGAATCTTATCTTTCTTCGATGCTTGCTGACGCAAAAAAGCCAATTGCTCTTGTGGATTGCTCAGCTCTTTTAGACGCGCTTCAAGCCGAAGGATTCGGGTACGCAAAATGATATTGATCAATAATAGCACCGCACCCATGGCCCAAATAATTAGCGTTGACATTCCTTGCTCCTAAATCCATTAGTTCTGATAAACAATCGCTATCAAACAAAATAACCATCAAAACGAACTGCTTCATTATGCCAGCTTTCATTGGGTTGTTGGCTTGCTAACAATGGCGCATGCTGAGGACGTTTTACGATAACGCGCCCAGAGTGCTGTGCACGCTTACTGACAACAGCTTTTGCAGATGCTAGCAGCTGGCATTCTTCGTCTGATGTTGGGGGTCTTGCCAACTGATGCAATGCTTGCATGTGCTTACCAACTTTAGCACCCTTGCCTGTCTTGTTATCTTGGTAGCTATCCTCTGGAAACATAGGGTCCAGATAGACGACATCGATGACGTTACTCTCGCTAGCATCTGACTCAACGTCTAATCCTTCAAAATAACTAAGCGCATCCGTATTTATGATATGTAAACGTGACATCAGCTTTTGCCAATTCGGCAACGTACTCATTCGCTGTTGCTCTACAAGTAAGAGCAATGCCATCAAAGGCTGCTGCTCAAGCATGAAGATTTGGGCGCCCGTACTACCCAATATCAAGCTATCATGCCCAAAACCCGCCGTCGCATCAATGATGCAGCTATCCGATGTGAGCTTGGCAGCTTGTAATAACAATTCAGACTTTCGTCCTGCACTCACCACACGACGTTGCAGTTTGTCCCACTCTGGTGCGACACTGAGTCCATCACTTAGCCATGATAGTTTGTTTTTATCATCCAATAGTAAGATAGGCTGAATGGCTGTTTGGCTTAATTGCTGACGACGCTTTTGCGTTAACTTATCGACAGACAGCTCAGCATTTAATTCGATGGGTAATCGATGCTGCTCTATCAATACTTGCAAGCTATCCACTTGGTCTTGCTGCGACTCATTAACATAGAGTAACTGGCATTGCATAAAGGCATTAGCCTGTTTAGAAGCGTGTGGCAAACTACTCATGACTACCCTCTTTTTTACTACTCATAAGGCCATCAATCATCATGATAGCTTAACCTGCCATTTGATAACCAAAGCCCCAAGCGGCGACCAATACGATGATACCAGTGATAATGCGTAACCAAGCAAAGATCGTAAAGTCACGGCGGCTCACCCATGCTACTAGCAAGCGAATACAGAGTAAAGCGACGATAAATGACACGACTGTGCCGATACCCAATACTAGCCAGTCTTCACTGTTGGTCAATACGTCACCATGTTTGATTAGATCTAATAATGCCGCGCCTACGATAACTGGAATACCTAAAAAGAATGAAAACTCTGCTGACGCTTTGCGCGAAACACCAAGCCACAATGCACCAATAATAGTCGCACCCGAGCGTGATGTACCTGGTATGAGAGCTAGACATTGCAGCAGACCAATCATAAGCGCAGTTTTCATGCTGACATCTTCTGCCTCTTCTGCAATGACCGTCTTAGGGCATTTTTCTACATAAAATATCAGCAGACCGCCGATAATGAGCATAATCGCAACGACGATAGGATTGAATAAATAAGCTTTAATCTCATCGGCAAAGGTAAAGCCAACGATCATCACAGGAATGGTGGCGACAATCAGGCTAAGTCCCAGCTGTCTTGGATTGGCCATGCCTTCTGCTTTACCCGTTAGCAAGCCCATGAACGCTTGCCATAGTCTGCCCCAATAATCATAGATAACGGCCAAGATAGCACCCAGTTGGACGACGACGACAAACAAATCGACCTTTTCTTTGGTCCAAAATCCCATTACATCTGCTGATAAAATTAGGTAGCCAGTGCTAGAGATGGGTAAAAATTCAGTGATACCTTCAACGATACCCATGATGACAGCTTGAATTAATAAAATGATATCCACGGTGGCTTTCCTAGATACAGACCTATTGGTTAGTACAGTTTTTAGTGTGTTGTTATATTTTACATAGCGCTAAAAATGACGGGGATTGACTACGCTTTACCTTGCTCTTTAAGGGTTTTCCAAGCTTGATTACGTAAGTATTTTGGTAACGCTTGTGATGCTTCGGTCCCACCTACCGCCATAAACTGGGCGATACCGAGCTGACCGATAACTACCGCATCCGGCGACACGTCTTCATGAAAAATCTGATTATCGTGCAATGTTAATAGACCTGAGCCATTACCGACGATGGCTATATCGAGCATAGTCTGACTGTCATAATCTAACAGCTGCTCAGTGCTATCACTATCAGCAATCAGCACTGGCTGCATAATGGCTGCTTCACTATCGATTACTGCATACTGTCCAAAATACACTTGCTGCATACGGGCATCAAGCGCGCTATATACTTGCGTCAGACCATACTGCTGATACGCACTCTGCGCAATTGCTTGCAAACTTGAAATGCCCACACATGGGATGTCATGTGCCACAGATAGCGCTTGCACCACTGCCGTATTGATTCTAATCCCACTAAATGCACCAGGACCTCGATTGAATATTAATGCCTGTATATCAGCAAGCTTTAACTGCGCTTCGGATAAGGCCGCATCAATCATTGGTAAAATCTGCTGAGTCTGCTGACGTTTACCAGTCTCGGTATGACTCGATAGCACCTGACCATTCGAATCCAAAATTGCGATTGAGCACTGATCAAACACGGTATCCATTGCTAAAAACATCATAACCTCGGCTTATAGTCTGGGCATTTTAAAGTAACTTGATAACTGAATATTATAAAAGCGTGCTTGCTTCATAAAATAGCGCCTATCATAGCATTTAGGGCTGACGAATTTTATCACTTTCTGCGTTTTCCATACTTTATCCATGAGCGCTGAATTGAATTAAAGGAAAAGAAAAAACCTCAAAACCATATCAGTTTTGAGGTTTCCATCAGAAAGTCATAGACAGTACAGTCAGTTATGGTTTAAAAGCGCGTTTTAAACTTTTTTGGCGCTTGATTCTGCATTTCCTGCATCTGCTTTTGCATCTCTTCGGTGCTCGGCATGTTATTTGGATCAAGACCCATCTGTTTTGCCATTTGCTCTGGATTTACATCCTTTGCGCCGCCTTGTTGGCCACCGCCGCCGAATAATGGACCACCACCGCCGCCACCTGCTCCGCCGCCGCCCATCAGTCCTTGCATAGACTTCATCATTTTACTGATACCTTCAGGCTTGGAAATCATTTTCATCATTTTTGCCATTTGCTTATGTTGCTTGAGCAAACGATTGACATCTTGAATCTCGCGACCAGAGCCCGCAGCAATACGACGCTTACGACTTGGGTTAATCTTATCAGGGTTTTTACGCTCAAATGGTGTCATAGAATTGATTAACGCTTCCATTTCACGCACTTTTTCTTCTGGCTTGGCGTCTTCGACTGCTTTTTGCATATCAGAGCCGCCCATGCCTGGCATCTTGTCTAAAAATCCTGCCATGCCGCCCATACTTTTCATTTGCTGGAACTGCGTCAAGAGATCCTCAAGGTCGAACTCGCCGCCCTTTTGCATCTTTTTCGCCATTTTTTCGGCTTTATCACGGTCGATTTTTTGCTCGACTTCTTCCACCAAGCTCAGTACATCACCCATACCAAGAATACGCTGAGCAATACGTTCAGGATGGAACAGCTCTAACTCATCTAGTTTCTCACCGCGACCTAAAAACTTAATCGGCTTACCTGTGATCGCACGTACAGAAAGTGCCGCACCACCGCGTGCATCACCATCCGTTTTGGTCAGAATAACACCTGTCAACGGCAACGCATCATTAAAGGCTTTGGCGGTATTGGCAGCATCTTGACCTGTCATCGCATCAACGACAAACAGTGTCTCAGACGGATTGACAGCAGCGGTTAGCGCCTTAATCTCATCCATCATTGTGTCATCAATATGTAGACGACCAGCCGTATCGATAATCAAAATATCTTGATATTGGATTTTTGCTTCTTCGATGGCACGTAGCGCGATATCGATTGGATTTTCATCAGCGCTTGAATTCACAAACTTAGCATTTACCTGACCTGCTACTTGCTCAAGCTGCTTGATGGCGGCTGGGCGATAGACGTCAGCTGAAACCAACATGACTTTTTTCTTATGACGCTCTTGTAAAAACTTGGCCAATTTACCAGCGGTAGTGGTTTTACCCGCACCTTGCAAACCTGCTAGCAAATAAACGACAGGTGGCTTACCAGTCATCTCTAACTGTTGGTTGGCACTGCCCATCATCTCAGTCAGCTCGTCATGGACGATTTTGACAAAGGCTTGTCCTGGCGCTAGCTCTTTCAGCACTTCAGCACCAAGTGCTTGCTCTTTAACACGCTTAACAAAGTCGCGAGTGACAGGTAGCGCCACATCAGCTTCCAGTAGCGCCATGCGCACTTCACGCATAGTGTCTTTGATGTTGTCTTCGGTCAGCTGTCCAGTACCCACGATATTACGCAGGCTCGACGATAAGCGTTCTGTTAAGGTATCAAACATAAATAACTCTCAGTTAAAATAATTCTCGGTTAAACCATTTGAATGGCTTATAAATAATATTAGGGTGCATTATGAGGTATTAGCTATTGGCTCACATTCTCTACAAATGCCCTATAAAAAATCGTATTATCAATACTATAGCATCAAGCAGGGTCAAAACTTATAGGGTTTTTGCAAAATCGTTCGCTCCTAAATATATCATTTAGGGCTATCCGTTCTATTTAACTTACTCTGGCTAAACATTTATAAGGAATACGCAAGATGGTACTCAATTGGCTGCCATTTTATGATAAATTGGATAATTATTCTAATCATTCCAATAATACCACTTTAGCATTCACCTGAGCGGCTATTTTCACTCAGTATGAGACGAGGCTTTATGTCTGTGCACCTTGCATTCTTACTTGCTAGCCTAGCTTATATCTTAGTCAGCATTTACATCGGTTGGGCGCTGATTCGAAGCACACCTATTCGGAAAGACATCAGCTTGGGTCTATTGACGGCTGGCATGGTCGCGCACGCAGTGCTGCTCTATCCCTATGTCGTAACTCTTTATGGTCTAAATTTTAATCTGTTTAATACCATTAGCCTGATTAGTTTGTTTTTCTTGTTTTTCTACATGCTATTTAGTCTCTATCGCCCCATTATTAGCCTTGGCATTTTAGCAGCGCCAACGGCACTTATGGGCATGACCATTGGTTATGTTGGTCGTGCCCCTTATCAGCCCATCACTGATATCAGCATCGGGCTTGAGGCTCATATACTGCTCTCTCTCGCCGCCTATTGTGTGCTGCTGATGGCAGCGGTGCAAGCGCTATTTTTACGCCTACAAATCCGCGAACTTAAGCATCATACGATTCATCGGTTTTGGGTCAATAAACTCCCTTCACTACAAAGTATGGAAAGCTTATTGTTCGATATGCTTTTGGTGGGCTTTGTCTTGCTCAGTATTGCGCTCGGCATTGGATTTGTCTATGTACAAGACTTGATGGCGCAGCACATTGTCCATAAGACCGTCTTTAGCCTGCTCTCATGGTTGCTATTTGGCACGCTACTATTTGGTAGTTGGCGCGCAGGGTGGCGTGGCAAACGTGCCGCTAATATTACTATTTACGCCTTTATCTTACTGGCCATTGGTTTTGTCGGTAGCAAGTTTGTTTTAGAGATGCTGCTATAAAACCAGCAAAAATATTGCGGTCGGCAGTAATATTTATTCCTACCGACCGCTATCGTATTAGATGAATTCTCTACTCGCTTTGTCTTAGTTAAAAACCACGGTCTTGTTACCTGCCACAATCACACGGTTCTGCACATGCCAGTTCACAGCGCGCGCCAGTACATTACGCTCGATATCACGGCCAATAGCACGTAGCTCCGTCACACCTTGACGATGCGTCACACGATGCACATCTTGCTCTATGATAGGCCCTTGATCCAGTTCAGCAGTGACATAATGCGCCGTTGCACCGATTAGCTTCACGCCTTTATCATAGGCTTGACGATAAGGATCTGCCCCTACAAAGGCCGGTAGGAATGAATGGTGAATGTTGATAACTTGCATCGGCCAACGCTTCACAAAGTCAGACGATAATATCTGCATATAACGCGCCAATACGAGCAAGTCATTGCCTGCCATCAATTCATGAATCTGCTCTTCTGCTTCAGCTTTATTATTCTTAGTCACTGGTACGTGATGGAAGGTGATACCAAAGTTTTCTACCGATTGACGTAAGTCAGGATGGTTGCTGACGACAGAGGTAATCTCGCAATCAAGCAGACCGCGCTGATGACGCCATAACAAATCTAATAACGCGTGATCAAACTTCGATACCAAAATACCGACCTTGGTTTTAATTGCATTATTGTGTAGTCGCCATTCCATATTGTGGCGTTTGGCGACCGTATGACCAAAACTGGCTTCAAAATTATCAATAATATCGCTCAGTCCTGCTAAGGCAAACTCTAAACGCATAAAATACTGACCGCCTTCATGGGCAGTTGAATACTGATCGAGAGTAATGATATTGGCGCCATAGCGATGTATAAACTCAGATACGGCTTGTACGATGCCTGCTTGATCTTTGCATTTAATCAGCAATGTCGCGGTATCGATAGCAACCGGAGCGGCTGTATTTATAGAAGTGGTACTCGACTGTATATTCGATGATGAAACCGTTTTTGTATTATCTGACATAGTAAACCCAATTAAAAATAAAACTCGCTACTAGGTTCAAATGCTAGTAGCACAGGAAACTGGCTATTTTAGTCTTTTTTGCGAGTCTTTGCTGACTGAGTTGATGATTTTTTATAATAACTGATACAAAATAACCTCAAGTGAAAATTAATCTTTACTATTAAACAATCAACAACATAGCCCATTCATTTCAGGGTATAATGACCACCCTTTAAACCAACAATAATCATAAAAATATTTGAGTATTCATCTCTTTTATGGTATAAATGTCGGCTTTAAAATTTTCTGAATTGGTATGCTTGTTATTTGCCTTTAGATAACAGTAATATCAACTCAACATTCATATAGTTTTGTTTGGTGCAAAGCTGCCGCTTGCTGTGTCCATGCCGCAAAAACGTGCAACTTGCCCAGACTGGTATGAGAAAAACTCATACCTCATAGATTAGGAGTTCGCCATGTCTCGAGTTTGCCAAGTGACTGGAAAGCGCCCTATGGTGGGTAATAATGTTTCGCACGCAAACAACAAAACCCGTCGTCGCTTTCTACCAAACCTTCATAACCATCGTTTTTGGGTAGAGTCTGAAAATCGTTTTGTACGTCTACGTGTGTCTACCAAAGGTATGCGCACTATTGACAAACTTGGTATCGATAAAGTGTTAGCAGATATGCGCGCACAAGGTCAAAAAGTTTAAGTTAAGACTTGCAGCTCGATATGTTGATAATTTTCAGCAATTGAGCTGCTTTTCTGCTACATCTTATGTAGCTACTTAATATTTTAGATCCGTACCTATCGTTTGAAGACCCCTCATTTACAGGAAAGCTATCATGAGAGATAAAATTAAGTTAGTATCAACAGCTGGTACTGGGTATTACTACACCACTACTAAAAACAAGCGCACTATGCCTGGCAAAATGGAAATCAAAAAGTTTGATCCAAAAGTACGCCAGCATGTGATCTTTAAAGAAGCTAAAATCAAATAATTACCATTTTTATCAATGGTTTTATCTGAAAAAAAAGGGTTTATCAATTGATAAACCCTTTTTTTCGTTTTGATTAATTATCCATCGCTAGCGACTAATCAAATCACTTATCAGCTGTAGTGCGTTGGCTCTTTGTCATAGACATGTGCATGCCATTGGCTCATCTGCTTTTGCATAATGACCTGAATCGCTGCATGAATCATGTGCTGACCAATCGCTTGAGTATCACTACCAAGCAGCTCTTTGAGTTTTTCAGAAAAATCAATGGTCATCAGTGGTGCTTCATCTTGTTCGGCATCACGCAATAGCAACCTACCATCATCCGCTTCTACTAGCTCAAGTGTTGTCTCTTTGGCAAATCCTGCAAATTGATCGGTACTCTCGTTATCTACTTCTATATCGTTATCGATATCGTATGGCATGAATTTGCTCCTTATTATCCCGTCCAATACTGGCAAAAAATCGCATATAGCCACATTATTGTTTTACAGTAATACGGGTAAAACTGTCTTACTCATACAATGGACGCTTTCACCTTAGAATTCAAGGGCTGTCACATAAGTCCTCTACATAGATGAGCACTTAAATAAGATATTTCTTATAAAATCAATGCCAGTAACGCAGCTTTCCTAGCGTAAATAAGAATGCCACAAACATGCCAAGGTAGTAAACAAGCTTTAGCTCAAGCGTGCGATCACGATATTTGAACGGTAGTGCAACGGTGGCAGTCGCGGTAGGCAGTATCAACAGCATAAGCAGCCAATTTTCGATGACATTTAGCCAACCTTGTAAATCCGTACCATTACGTAACGAAGCCAAGCCCAATAGCAAACACGCTATAATTAAGCTCGTAAACAAACCGTTTGGTAAATCTTTTGGGTAAATAATGTTGGCAATACTGGCTGGCATAATTCGCATGTAAAATCCCAGTCATACTTATATGGCATGACTTCATGATTAAAAAGTGTATAGAAAACAGCTTATAAAATATGACAACGCTACCTTATTAAGTAGCATCGTCTTTGCTGCTAAAGCCTTTAACTATAAGTACCCATCAACCATAGCATCGAAATACAAGACGTCAAATAGCCCAAGCTAATAGCATTCCAGCTCTCGATATGCATACCTTTGACCTTGTTGAAAATACGTGATCCTACCCAGAACAACAGGGGAATACCCAGTACAAATGAGGGCACAATTACGGCTGCATGGCGCAATACTTCTCCGACATCATCGCCGACCATTAGACGAAAGCCATAACCTGCTAGACTGAGAACGAGCGCAAACACCGCTAGGCCAATAGTGATACCTTTCGGAACTAAGCTACGTTGCTGCGCTGTGCTTGCTGCTGGTTCCGGCGACACTGACGAGTTTATTGAATTTTTTGTGTCCATATTTCACCTACCTTTACGTAACTTGCTGTTAGGCATCGTTATAAGTTATACAGCATATTTTTAGACTTTGTTGCTCCAATAGCATTGGGGCATTTTCGCTATCACACTATACGGCAGTGACTGGCAGTTATTGACAGCTATTGGCAATTATTAACAGTTATTAGCCAATGCAAGCTCTACACGCATAGCGTCGATAGCAGCCTTATAGTCTTCTTGGTTAAATATCGCAGAACCTGCGACGAACATATCAGCGCCTGCCTCAGCTATCGCACGAATATTACTGGCTTTGACACCGCCATCGACTTCTAATCTAATGTCTCGGCCACTGGTAATAATACGCTGACGAACTTGGCGCACCTTGTCCAGAGTGCCCTCAATAAACGACTGGCCACCGTAGCCAGGGTTGACACTCATCAGTAGAATTTGATCCACTTTATCCATGACATAATCTAAATAATGTAATGGCGTTGCTGGGTTCAATACCAGACCACATTCGGCACCACCATCTTTAATGAGCTGTAACGAACGGTCAATGTGTCCACTGGCTTCTGGATGAAAAGTAATAATGCTCGCACCCGCTTCCAAGAACTGCTCAATCATACTATCGACAGGTGACACCATCAGATGTACATCGATAGGTGCATCAATGCCATAGTCGCGCAGCGCCTTACAAATCATACTTCCAAACGTTAAATTGGGTACGTAATGATTGTCCATCACATCAAAATGAATCACATCGGCACCCGACTCTAATACCTTTTCGACTTCTTCGCCTAAACGTGCAAAATCAGCTGAGAGTATCGATGGTGCAATAAGATATGGTTTAGAAGGACTAATCATAATTGAGCTACCTAATTGATGTATAAATAAAGTATTAATAAAATAGAAAGAAACTTGCAACTGGTGTGTCTATTATAGCAGGCATCAAGCGACTGATATTGAGTGCAGATGACTAGCGCTGCTTGTACTGAGTTTTACAATAAGCACGCCCGACGCCAAAATCTCGTTTCGCTTGATGTTTGGTAGCGCGGTTGCTCACTCGCTGACGCCATAACCGAAAAGACGACGGCTTGAGCTCTTGGCGCATGAGTTTGATAACTCCTGCTTCATTGAGACCATAGCTGTGCTCGATAGCGCCAAACGGTGTCCTGTCTTCCCATGCCATCTCTATCACTCGCGAGACTTGGGTCTCATCAAGCACTCGATCGCCAGCGTCATTGATATTTTTTGCAATAAACTCATCCGAGTTAGCTTTAGAGACTTGTTCACTGTTGTTATGCTGCTTATTTTTTAGAGCAGCATCCATTTCAGCTTGCATAGTCTCAAGTGCTGACGGCGCACTTTTAGACTCTGAGTGGGTGTTACGTATTGAATGAGCATCGGAATTAGATGCTGTTAAATCTTGATAACTTGCCATAATTTTACCTTTTAAACATTAGCGCGTGTTGAGCGGCGGCTTAGTGAAAAGATTTCGCTTCAATGCCTAGCTAAGTTGTGCCATGCGCCAATGATGTTCGATATGGTCGTTGATAACGCTTTGAATAAAATAATAACTGTGGTCGTGACCTGCCTGATAACGCAATGTTAAGGGCTGTTTGGCTTTTTCACAAGCCTGTTGTAACTTAGACGTTTGTAACTGACCTTCTGCTAAGAAATTATCCGCAGCGCCTTGATCAACCAAAATACTCGAGTACTGCTGACCGACTTTTTCGATCATTTTTGAGGCATCTGCTTGCGACCATAATGACTCATCCTTACCAAAATACTCAGTGTAAGCAGCCTCACCCCATGCTGAACCACTGGCAGCGCATACTGGCGACAGTGCAGAAACACTGACAAACTTACTTGGGAATTTAAATCCTAAAAGCAGCGCACCGTGACCACCCATTGAGTGCCCTGTGATACCAATGCTATGGATTGGGAACTCTGAGCGCAGCAAATCATATAGCTCATCGACAATGTAGCTTTGCATATTGAAGTTGTCTGCCCAAGGTGCTTGGGTAGCATCAACATAATAGCTAGCCCCTTGACCCACAAAGTAGCGCTCATCATTGGGCACATCATGGCCTTCACTACTGCGAGGAGAAGTATCGGGCGCAATCAATATCATGCCAAGCTCACTACATTTTTGCTGGAAATGCGCTTTGTGCGTGACATTATCAGCATTACAAGTGAGGCCTGACAAGTAAAGAATCGCTGGGCAAAGTCGGCCAGCAAGCGCTTCGTCAGGCAGATAAATGCTGAACGTCATTGGCGTTTTGGTAGACGTTGATTGATGACTATAATAGTGTTGCTCGCCATCAAAACAGCGATTCACACTTTTCTTTGTCAGCGGTGAGTTGGCGGATAAACTGTGATTATAAGAATGATTCATGAGTGATGTTCCTTTTGTTCAAAGCAAAATACACAATATTTAGTTTGTAGTACTGGCGGTCTCAACGACTGGCTGATTACCATCATTGTTATTAACGATATTAATAGCCGTATCGGACTCGTTAGTAATACTAGCGACAGATGGTCGAGTGTTATCAAATAACACTTGTTCGAACGCAGGCAATGCTGTTTCCATGAGACTACCAATGACCATCTGCGGCTCTGATGGCTCAAAGCCCATTAAGTTCTCGCGTTCACTAACACGCAATCTCGCGTCTTTAAATGCTGCCTCAAAACTGGTGTTACTTCGCAGACTCTCAGCAAAAAATGCTTGCCCAAAGTAAGTCATCTCTGCTGTATTGGTACAGCCAAATGAGGCTTTATCAGCAGCAGAGGCAGTAATCACCACCGTGGTTGGAGATGCTAAGTCATCGATAAATGATCCTGAATAACAAGCAGATACTACAATTACACGCCAGCGGATACCTGACGCATCTAGCGCCTCACGTAGCCAAGCGGCATCTAAATTATCCATCTCAATCGGTGGGTTGGCCAGTTGTATAATGTCCTCGTTGCCATGTGAAGATAGCGTGAGGAATAACACATCTTCGTCGGCATTCATCTGCTGACCGATTCTTTTTAGACCACGCAAGATACTGGTCTTGGTAGCGATTGGCTCATCCATCCAGCTATAGGTGTTGTTAATCAATGAAAGTGAGTGCCCGCTGGTGCCAAAACGCACATCAAACAGCTCACGCACCTTATTAATTTCAGAACGGAAAACGTTTTGATTAGAGAAGCCTGCAACGCCCATAAAATACCAGTCGGTCTTACCTGGCGTACTTGGATCAATGCTGTTTAATGCTTGCTGTAATAAACGTGGCTGCTCATATAATGCCGCTTCTTCTAAAACAGGCTCTACAGGAATCTGCTTAAATATCGGTTGGTCAGCGACATTACGCTGCCAAATCGTGAGAAGTGCCACAGCACCTACCAGTACGATCACCCGCTCCCACCACGGTATACGCAAGCGATGGAAGAAAATCCACATCAACGCTAACGTCTGCCACAAAAACAGCACTAAAAATAAGACGGGTAAAAATGAATAACTCCAATTGGGCAACCAACCATAGCTACTCAAGTATTGCACCAAGCTCTGTAATAGCGCTGACAATGTATCAGCAACCAACCACAAGACCACGGGCACAAAAACCAGCGCTTGATTACCAGCACGCCGTGCCAGAATAATGCCGCTCAATAGGATAATCATCGGCCAAATTAGATAACTGACCAACCCTTGCTCATTAAAGATACTGCCACTTTCGGCAGCCAACCAAGAAAACAATACATTGCTACCGAGTGCTAATAGCGCAAACACGGCAAACTGTATAAAAGTGGGTTTGACCCAAGAAAACGCACGCGTCGACCCTACCAGCATCCATAAGGTTGCAATAATATTGGCAGCGAAGTTGAGCGAAAAGCGCTGAAGAGATACGGTTTTTAACGACGCAAGTGACAAAGACTTAGACCTCTAGCCAGCCGAGAAAATAAAGTGAGTCAATGATAAGTATAGTCGGGGTAATTTAGAGTTAATACAAGGCAACCGAGTGTAAATAGTACAGCTGTACCACACACAAGATTAGCACCCTATCAATCTACCAATACTTTGACTATATTTTAATATGTTAGCCATTTAATGCCTGTAATTTACATTTTTGCGTGGCATATAAATATCAATTTTATATTTAATTCACTATGAAATGATTATAAGAGGCATCAAATACTGCCTAATAGTTTAGCTCGCTAATCTATCGCGATTGTAACGGATTGTCGGTCAAGAGGATAAGGCTGATTTGTAAAATTTGCTCATATTTGAGCTGAAAAACCAACAAAAAAGAGGCCTTGCGTACAAGACCTCTTTTTTTATTAAATATCAGTCATTATCTCATCAATAACTCATTAACACGTTTTAGATAAGCGGCTGGATCGTCTAATTGACCGCCATCTGCTAATAACGCTTGATCAAAAATCACTTGCGCCAAATCATCAAATTGTTCGCTGCTCTCAAGCTTCTTAATCAATGGATGATCAGGGTTTACTTCAAGCGTTGGTTTGCTTTCTGGTACGTCCTGCCCCATCTGCTTAAGCATCTGAATCATCTGCGGTGACAGCTCACCTTCACCCACAACTAAGCAAGCTGGGCTATCAACCAAACGAGTAGACACTTTAACGTCTTTAGCACGTTCGCTTAGAGCCGCTTTGAGCTTATCGACTACTGGCTTTAAGGTTTCTTCTGCTTTTGACGCTTCTGCTTTTTCTGCTTCATCTTGCAAGTCGCCTAAATCTACTGCGCCTTTCGCGATGTTTTGCAGCGGTGTCTCATCGAATGAAGTCAAGAAATTCATCGCCCACTCATCGACACGACTGGTCATCAAAATAACTTCGATACCTTTCTTTTTGAACAGCTCAAGTTGCGGGCTATTTTTTGCCGCAGCCAAATTATCAGCCGTTAGATAGTAGATGGATTTTTGACCCTCTTTCATGCGCGCTTTATAATCTTCAAAGCTGGTCTTTAGACCGTCTTGCGTGCTGGTGGCATAACGAAGCAACTTGGCAATACGTTCTTGATTGCCCATGTCTTCGCCAAGACCTTCTTTGATAACATCACCAAACTCTGCGTAGAACTGCGCAAACTTTTCTTGCTTATCGCTGTCTTCGCTATTGCCCAAACTTGCCAATGTCGTCAAGATACGGCGCGCGTTACCATCGCGGATAGACTTCACATCACGAGACTCTTGTAACAGCTCACGGCTGACGTTTAGTGGCAAGTCTGCTGAATCGATAACGCCTTTAACAAAGCGCAGATACATCGGTAGCAGCTGCTCTGCTTCATCCATAATGAAAATACGTTTGACGTATAACTTGAGGCCATGTTGCTGCTCTCTAGTGTACAAATCTGCTGGTGCTTTGTTAGGGATATACAGAAGCTGCGTATACTGAACACGGCCTTCGACACGGTTATGTGTCCACGTAAGTGGTGCATCCATGTCATATGAGATGTTTTTATAAAAATCAACATACTCATCATCTTCAATCTCAGATGCTGAACGTGTCCATAATGCACTGGCCTTATTAATGGTTTCCCATTCGTCAGTCAATACCATCTCGCCACCAGCAGGCGCCTGATCATCAGTGCTGTCGTCTTCGGCTACGTCTTCTTGCCAGATCTCTTTACGCATTTGAATCGGTAAGCTGATATGGTCAGAATATTTATTCACTAGGTGCTTGATTTTACCACGATCTAAATAGCTGTCTTCGCCTTCAGAGTACTCTTCTTTTAAGTGCAAAGTGATTGCAGTACCGCGTGTGGCTTTGGTGATAGGCTCAACTGTGAAGCTACCTGTACCATCTGATACCCAGCGCACACCTGTATCTGCAGGCTCGCCTGCTTTACGCGATTCAACGCTAATCCTATCTGCCACGATAAAGCCTGAATAGAAACCAACCCCAAACTGACCAATTAATTGGCCTTCTTGCTTTTGCGACTCAGAAAGTTTATCTAAAAATGCTTTGGTACCTGACTTGGCAATCGTACCCAAGTTTTCGATAGCATCCGCTTCATTCATACCAATACCATTATCGGTAAAGGTAATGGTTTTAGCATCTTCATCAACAGCGATGCGAATTTTTAACTCGCCATCATCTTCATAAAGGCTGTCATCATTGGTACCTTCAAAACGCAATTTGTCACAAGCATCAGAGGCATTAGACACTAATTCACGGACAAAGATATCAGCATTAGAATACAGTGAATGCGTCACTAGATGTAGCAACTGCGCCACTTCTGCTTCAAACGTATGTTTTTTTAATTCTGGATTCAGACCTTCAGCTTGAGTTGCTTCACTCATAAAAACTCCTTTAAATTCTATGGAAGACCTATTATAAGATAACGATAAACTTGCCAGAGCTGACCTACTAATACTAGAAAACCTGCCGTGTGCAATATCGTTAAACTGTCTATACTAATAGGGGCATAGAAGAAAATTTCAAGCGCAAAAGGGTTATTCAATAAAAAACACCGCCTTAGTTTCCTAAAGCGGTGTTTTCAGATAGTACTTATTGTTGCTCAGTACTCATAAAAGCTTTCTTTAAATAGTAAACAACTTAAGTTGCACAGCTTATTCTGAATAAGCTTCTAGCAATATATCCAAAATAGTAGTCAATTTTTTTGAAAAACGATTGTCCTTTTTCATAGTAACCTTCAGTGCAGTCATATTGTCTTGGTAGACACCATTACAACCGATTACTATAATTATGTAAAATATATTAAATACATGTTTTTGTTTTGTTTTTTAAAACAATAAAAATCATTGAATGTTTAGCGCGGCATCGGACGAATCGTTAAAATTTGCTCACTGCGACCAAAAGGTCCATGTACATCATGCAACACCCCACTGGTCAGCCCTATCCCATCATCGCCGTATTGCTGCATGGCTTCAATACCGAGCCAGCGACCTTGTGGTATACGGTGCATATGAATTTGCAAATCAGTATTTGGAAACATCCATTCTAACTTTGACAACCCAAGACCAAGTCGCGGTACGACACCATTAGCGGTATCAACCATGCCTAGCAAGTGCACCATGTCATCGGTAGGTTCGCCTTCGATCATTTCCATATCATTGGTAATCCACACCATCCCTTTACCAGGGCGACGGTCAGGTTCCGCAACTAGGCGTACGCTTTCAATAAAACCACCCGGCCAGCCTTTCATATCGTCCCAAACTGGCAAATCTTCAGGTTTATGTTTGGCTTTTTGGTCTTCAAGCCCTGCTATAGGACTGGTATCTTGCGTCATGAGTCGCCACGCTCGTGCAATAATAGCGTCGCGACCGCGACTGCTCATCACTGCCTCAACTAGCTCAATGGTCTTGCCCGGACGAATACAACGCGTGGTAATGGTAAAATCGTCAAGCGGTATTAACCCCAAGATATCGAGACTAATACGGGCAATACGGGTACCTGCTTGCGGTGCATAGCCTTTTAGTTCAGCAGTAAGCAAGCCTGTCGCTGGTGCCATATGTTGCTCATGCTCATTCCAAGCACCTTGTGCATGCTTGGTTGGCTGATAATATGCAACGCTAACGCCATCATCCTGTTGTTCTCTTTTTATAAACTTATAATAAGCGGTCATAACTGTCCTATGTTTTTGCTTTTTATTTTATTGAGTAAGCTCTTGCTTTCTTAGCATGAGGATATTACGAGCTTTTCTTATAAAAAAT
>NZ_JBVFXW010000025.1:0-47501 GCF_055522395.1 Psychrobacter sp. TPE 89C | reverse complement strand
CGAAAATTAGATAAGAAAATTATTTTTTCATTACTTGAGAAAATGGATGGAATAATAACTTTAAGCGAAATGTTTATTGAAGATCATTCACTTAAAGCTCCTTATTTGGTAGTAGATGGATTTGCTAGACTTCCATTTATCCCTAATAAAAGTGTTAATACAATGAATGATGATAGCAAACAACGTTATAGGTTTGCTTATGCAGGTGGTCTGAATGATGAGTATGGAGTGAAAAGTCTTGCACAAGCCGCAGCTAATGTTCCAGAAATAGATTTATATATATACGGCAAAGGGCCTTTACATGAGTACTTACTTGAAATTTCTCATACTTACGAAAATATTAAATATGAAGGCTTTATTCACCCGGAGCAACTTCAGGAAATGCTGTTACTTGCAGATTGTCTAATTAATCCTAGACCTTCCAACCATAATTTTGTTCGCTATTCATTCCCGTCTAAGGTTCTTGAATATATGTCACTTGGTATACCTTTATTAACAACCAATCTACCTTCATTATCAGATGAGTATTTACCCTATGTTTACATCATCGATGATGAGACAGTACGTGGTATAACTAATAAACTGAGGTTTATAGATTCTCAAGAACGTCATGTTCTGAGGCAGAAAGGTATGGAAGGTAGAGATTTTGTAGTAGATACTCGATCAATTATAGCTCAAGGATCAAGGCTGAAAAAGTTTATTAATTCTATTTAGGAGTTTAAATGTTCAAAAATAAAACGTTACTCATCACAGGCGGTACAGGCTCATTCGGAAATGCTGTTCTTAAGCGTTTTTTAGATACCGATATTGCCGAGATACGTATTTTTAGTCGTGATGAAAAAAAGCAGGATGACATGCGTAAGATCTACGCCAACCCTAAGCTTAAGTTTTATATTGGTGATGTTAGAGATTATCAAAGTATACTAAACGCAACTCGTGGCGTTGATTATATCTATCATGCAGCGGCCTTAAAGCAAGTGCCTTCCTGTGAGTTTCATCCAATGGAAGCAGTAAAGACCAATGTGCTTGGTACTGAAAATGTATTGGAAGCTGCCATTCAGAACAAAGTCAAACGAGTGGTTTGCTTGAGTACAGATAAAGCAGTTTATCCTATCAATGCGATGGGTATATCCAAAGCCATGATGGAAAAAGTGATGGTTGCTAAGTCACGGAACTTAGAAGGCTTAGACACCGTTATTTGTGGTACACGCTATGGTAACGTGATGGCCTCTCGTGGATCGGTTATTCCATTGTTTGTAGACTTAATCCATCAGAACAAACCGCTTACGATCACTGATCCTAACATGACACGCTTCATGATGACTTTAGAGGATGCAGTAGACTTGGTGCTTTACGCGTTTGAACATGGAAAAAATGGTGATATTTTTGTACAAAAAGCACCAGCCGCGACTGTAGAAGTATTGGCACAAGCATTAACAGGACTATTAAATCTTGATCAACATCCTATTGTTATTATGGGAACGCGACATGGCGAAAAAGTATATGAAGCATTACTGAGCCGTGAAGAAATGGCCGTTGCCATCGATCATGGAGAGTATTTCAGAGTGCCTGCAGATCAGCGGGATTTAAATTATGAAAAGTATGTTGAACAAGGTGATTTGAAAATTACTGAGATTGAGGACTATAACTCACACAATACGACACGCCTAGATATCGAAGGTATGAAAAAATTATTGCTAAAGTTAAATTTTATTCGTGCTTTAACCCAGGGCCAGCATATTGATCCGGAGGCATAGCCATGAATATTTTAGTGACAGGATCAAATGGGTTTATCGCGAAAAACCTCATTCAGTTTTTATCCGAAAAGCCAGATATTAGCATACTGACTTACAATAAAGACGATACAGTGCGAGACTTAGAACAAGTCGTTATTGCGGCTGATTGGATCGTTCACTTAGCAGGAGTCAATCGTCCACTGGATGAGCAAGCGTTCATCGATGGCAATATCACGCTAACGCAACAGATTGCTGATATTTTGCAGAACGCAAACAAAGCCACGCCTATTATTCTATCCTCATCTATCCAAGCAGAGCGTGACAATGCTTATGGACAGAGCAAACTTGGTGGTGAGCAAGCATTACTTGAGCTTAATAAGTCTCAAGGTAATCCAGTTTATATTTGTCGCTTAGCCAATGTGTTTGGTAAATGGTCACGACCTAACTATAACTCTGCTGTAGCGACTTTTTGCTATAACGTTGCCAATGATTTGCCTATTCAGATGAATGACGCGGATGCCATGATTCGCTTAGTCTATATAGATGATGTGGTACATACGTTTTGGCGCATGCTACAAGGCAGTCTTATCGCTGAGCAACAGTTTTTCATCGCGCCTGAATATCAGATTAGCGTGGGTGATTTAGCCAAGACTTTGAATGAATTCAAAGATTCACGAGATAGCCTGATCACAGCTCCAGTGGGTACAGGACTAGTTCGTGCCTTATACTCTACTTATCTTAGTTTCTTACAGCCGTCACAATTCGATTATAGTATTCCCAAACATGGTGATGAGCGTGGCGTATTTGTTGAAATGCTTAAAACACCTAATGCAGGTCAGTTTTCATACTTTACCGCGCATCCAGGTATTACCCGTGGTGGACATTATCACCATACCAAAACAGAAAAGTTTTTGGTGATTAAAGGAACTGCATTATTTAAATTCAAAGAGGTGATAACTGGTGAATTCTATCAGTTGCAGACCTGTGGTGACGAGCCAAGAATCGTAGAAACTGTACCTGGTTGGACGCATGATATCACCAATGTTGGGGATGACGAGTTGGTTGTTATGCTGTGGGCAAATGAGATTTTTGACCGTGAAAACCCTGATACTTATGCAATGCCAATAACAGATTAAGAGTTTATTATGAATAAGTTAAAGCTAATGACTGTCGTAGGGACACGTCCAGAGATTATTAGACTATCAAGAGTTATGCAAGCCTGTGATAAGTATTTTGATCATATCATCGTACACACTGGTCAGAATTACGATTACGAATTAAACGAAATATTTTTCACTGATTTAGGTATTCGTAAGCCTGATCATTTTTTGAATGCGGCGGGTACGACAGGTGCGGAAACTATTGGTAATGTCATCATCGGGGTAGATAAAGTCTTAGAAGAAGTACAGCCAGAGGCACTCCTTGTACTTGGTGATACTAATAGCTGTATGGCAGTTATCCCAGCCAAGCGTCGAAAGATACCGACTTTTCATATGGAAGCGGGCAATCGCTGCTTTGATATGCGCGTACCTGAGGAGATTAATCGCCGTATCGTTGATCATACTGCTGATATGAACTTGACCTATAGCACAATTGCTCGTGATTATTTGCTTGCCGAAGGTTTACCCGCTGATTTAGTGGTCAAAACAGGCAGTCCTATGTTCGAGGTGCTCAATCACTATAAGGCTAAGATTGAAGCGTCTAATATTCTAGAAACTTTAGATTTAACAGAGCATCAGTACTTCATTGTCAGTGCTCATCGGGAAGAAAATATCAATTCAGATCAGAACTTTTTAGATTTGGTTGACATGCTTAATACCGTGGCAGAAAAATATCAGTTTCCTGTGATTGTGTCTACACACCCTCGTACCCGTAACCGTATTGAAGCGTTAAATATTGAGTTTCATCCTTTAGTACAGCTGCTTAAACCGCTTGGTTTCAGTGATTATAATAAGCTGCAATTATCGGCTAAAGCGTCATTGTCAGACAGTGGCACTATCAATGAAGAGTCCTCTATCTTAAACTTCCCAGCATTGAATTTGCGCCAAGCACATGAGCGCCCTGAAGGTATGGAAGAAGCAGCTGTCATGATGGTTGGGCTAACAGCTGAACGTATTTTACAAGGCCTTGATATCTTAGAATCTCAGAAACGCGGAGTAGATCGAACGTTACGTTTGGTTGAAGATTATAGTATGCCCAATGTTAGCGAAAAAGTAGTGCGTATTATTTTGAGTTATACCGACTATATTAACCGTGTAGTGTGGAAAAAATACTAATGAGTAATAAAGAAGAAAAGATAGCGATTGTCAGCCGTGGTTTTTGGCCAGAAAGCCCTGCGATTGGCGAGGCTTTATTACTGCTGTCAGAGATACTAGTCGACGATAAACAATCTTTAGTGATTACTCAAGTTGGTAAGGACTTCTTAAACAAACTTCAAGAAGAAAAGCGAGGTCAAGGGGTTATATTCTCGACTTTACCTGCATTAACGGATTCATCTAGCAATATGGTGTTTAGGATCTTAGAGTTGCTACTATTCACCGGCTTTACCTTTACTAGTTTGATATATCATCGCCCTGATAAAGTTTACGTTGCGACAAACCCACCCGTTTTTACGCCTTTAGCTGTACGCTGGTATTGCGAGCTATTTGGTAAGGATTATGTTTATCATTTACAAGATATTCATCCAGAGATAACCTCTATTGTCACTGGCAAACGTAATATTGTGACCCGACTTATCTCATCAATTGATAATAAAACGGTAAAAAAAGCTTCTACGATTATTACCTTAACTGAACAAATGAAATCTTACTTAAACAAAAGAGCCAGTAGTCAGTTGCCTATAAAACTACTCAATAACCCTTCTGTAAAGGCTGCTTCACTGGCATCTGATGATATTCACGATAGAATTAAAGGCTTTGTTTATTGTGGCAACGCTGGGAGATTACAGCGAATATCATTACTAATAGAGGCTATCAGCAGTTATATCAATAATGGAGGTAGTTTACCTTTTGTATTTGCAGGTGGTGGAGTCTATAGCAGCGAAATTGAACAATTAGCCACTCGGTTTGAGAATGTGACTTACTTAGGCGTTCTACCGGCAAATGAAGCCTCTGAGTTATTACGTCAATATAGCTTTGGATTGATGCCAATTGATGATGAAGTCACCAAGTATGCCTTTCCAAGTAAATCTTCATCTTATGTATTCGCAGGTTGTCAGATAGTGGCTATTTGTGGCAAAGATACTAGTGTTGCTGAATGGGTAGATACTAATAAACTCGGTTATGTTGCCGAACCTAATCTAGAGTCGCTAGTAAATTTATTTCATGAGTTAGAGAAAAAATCATTACCTGAGCTTGATGTTTCTACTGATATGCTTCAAGAATTAACGCCTCAGTATCATGCAAACGCTCTGAAAGAAATTTTGATGTAAGTAAACCAATAATACACAGCGATTCTAAAAATTAAATATAAGACAAGCTTAGGACTGGATATGATAAAACGCCTATTCGACATCACAGCCGCTACAACTGCATTGGTTATTTTATCTCCTGTGTATGCTCTCACTGCTTATAAAGTCAGTAAAAACCTAGGCTCGCCAGTGTTGTTTCGTCAAACGCGCCCTGGATTAAATGGCAAGCCGTTTGAAATGATCAAGTTTCGCTCTATGAAAGATGCGACAGATGCAGATGGTAATCCTTTAGAGGACAGTGAACGTCTTACTACATTTGGTAAAAAACTGCGCAACAGTAGTCTCGATGAACTGCCCGAGCTATGGAACGTCGTTAAGGGTGATATGAGTTTGGTAGGCCCGCGTCCATTATTGATGGAATATTTACCATTATATAGTGATGAGCAAGCTAGACGTCACGATGCACGCCCAGGTATCACGGGTCATGCCCAAGTCAATGGGCGTAATGCGATAGGTTGGGATGAGAAGTTTAAGCTCGATACATGGTATGTAGACAATCAATCGCTATGGTTAGATATCAAGATTTTGTTTAAAACCGTTAAAAAAGTGCTGATCAAAGATGGCATTAGTGCGGATGGAGAAGCAACCATGAGTAAATTTAAAGGAAATAAATAATTAGCATGCAAAAATTAATTGGTATTTATGGTGCAAGTGGATTTGGTCGAGAAGTATTGCCTTTAGTTCGTGAACAGTATATCGGTGCTCAGCTTTGTTTTGTGGATGATGGTTCGCAAGAAAGTGAGCTTAATGGTTATTTAGTTTATAACTACAAGGAGTATTTAGAGTTACCGTACACAGATAAATCAGTAGTTTTCGCAATTGCAGAAAGCAAAGTACGTGAAATTTTAGAAACTAAATGCAATCAAGATAACTTGACAATTCTATCTGTAAAAGCATCTAACTCTGTGGTATTAGATAGTGTTGAGATTGGTGAAGGGGCTATATTATGTCACTTTACACATTTGACGTCGAATATCAAAATTGGTAAACAATTTCACGCTAATATTCATAGCTATATTGCTCATGATTGTACAATCGGTGATTATGTTACTTTTGCGCCTCAAGCTGGCTGTAATGGCAATGTTCATATTCATGACCATGCGTATATTGGTGCTGGTGCTATTATCAAGCAAGGCACACCAGATAAGCCTTTGGTTATTGGCAAAGGTGCGATTGTGGGTATGGGCGCAGTCGTCACCAAAGACGTTCCTGCTGGAGCCGTGGTAGTGGGTAACCCTGCTAGGCTACTACATAAAGCATAGTTATTTTATAATCCGTTAGTCGCTGTTTATCAGCCGTTATTACGAATAACCTTTGAGGCATATATGCTAAACACTCCCTTTTCTCCGTGGCCAAGTTTTACTCAACAAGAAGCCGACGCCGTTAGCCAAGTGCTCCTATCTAATAAAGTAAACTATTGGACAGGGACCGAGAGTCGTGAATTTGAGACAGAGTTTGCCACTTGGGCAGACAGCAGCTACGCCATCGCTGTGGGTAATGGTACGCTAGCGTTAGACTTGGCATTGCGGGCGCTCGATATTAAAGCAGGCGATGAAGTGATTGTCACGCCGCGCACCTTTATCGCCAGTATCTCTTGTGTGATTAACGCTGGGGCAACACCTATATTTGCTGATGTCGATGAAGCCACTGGCAATATCACTGCAGAGTCTATCAGTGCCGTACTGACGAAAAACACCCGTGCCATTATATGTGTGCATTTGGCAGGCTGGCCGTGTGACATGGACAGCATCATGGCCTTGGCTGATGCGCATGACTTATATGTGATAGAAGACTGCGCGCAGGCACATGGGGCGCATTACAAAGGCCGTAGCGTGGGCAGTATTGGTCATATTGGCGCATGGAGCTTTTGCCAAGATAAGGTTATGACCACGGGCGGTGAGGGCGGTATGGTTACCACCAATGACGAGCAGCTATGGCGCAAGATGTGGGCGTATAAAGACCACGGCAAGAGCTATGCAGCCGTTTATGAGAAAGAGCATGCGCCCGGCTACCGCTGGTTGCATGAGAGCTTTGGTACCAATTGGCGCATGACGGAGATGCAGTCTGTCATAGGTCGTATCCAGCTTGAGCGAATGAGTGATTGGACGGCCAAGCGTACTACTAATGCCCATGCAATATTAGAGACCTGTGCCAAATGGGCAGAGAAGGGCTATCTGATCTTGCCTACGTTAGAAGACACACCGCAGTTTTCAGACTCTAAACATGCGTACTATAAGCTTTATGTCTATGTGCAGCCTGAAAGCTTACCTGCTGGCTGGACGCGTGATCGCATCATTCAAGAGATTAATGCATTAGGCGTGCCATGTTTCTCTGGTACGGCGTCTGAGGTGTACTTAGAAAAGGCCTTTGATGGTACCGGTCTACGTCCAAAGGTAAGCTTACCAGTGGCGAAGCAGATGGGCGAGACCAGTGTGATGTTTTTGGTGCACCCAACGCTCACCACTGCTGAGATTGCGCAGACAGTAGAAGCTATTGATAGCGTTTTTGCTAACATGCATAACTAATAATATATCAGTTATTGAATTAATTTGAATTTAGTTACGTTAATGCAAATTGATATTTGACCCATAGTATTCACAATAAACCCTTTATAACCAAAGAGTATTTGATTATGTACAAGAAGCTAAGTATTTTATTGGGTTTTGGTGTCTTATCATCAGTGTCTATGCTAGCATCGGCGCAAAATCTGTATATGAACGATTTAAAGCTTAAGGCAGATCTTGATTGGTTGAATACTCAAGGGGTCGCACAGATTAGCACTAGTACTTGGCCGCTAACGGCTAACGAGATCAAACGTGCTTTAAATACTGCTAATGCTCATACGCCAGCACAGCAGCAGATCCTGCAGTCGGTAAAAATGCGATTGAATCAGAACCGTGACTCAGTGGTAAAAGGATCGGCAGCGCTGCATATCCAAACCGACAGAGATCAGCTACCACAGACGTTTGATAACGATCAACTTGCAGGTCAACAAGCAAGCGTTGGGGTATCGCTTAGCGAAGCGGAGTGGGAATTTAATCTACAAGCCAATTTAAAAAATGACAAACTTATCAACGACAGCTCAGATGTTAGCTTTGAGGGTTCGTACCTTGCAGGTACTGCTGCCAACCAATGGTTAATCGCGGGTAAAGTTCCAACATGGTGGGGACCTGGGCATGATGGTAGCCTTATTCGAGGTGATGCAAGCTTACCAGTTGCAGGTTTTACCATGCAGCGTGATCAGCAAACAGCGTCTACATCGAAATATTTATCATGGGTCGGACCTTGGCAGTACCAGCTATTTGCGGGTCAGCTAGAGGATTATGAGGCAATTCCAGATGCTAAGTTATTTGGCGCCCGATTGACTGCTAGCCCATGGGAATGGTTGGAAGTGGGTGCGTCACGTACCTTTATGTGGGGCGGTGAAGGTCGTTCAGAGAGCCTTGACTCATTTGGTGATGCATTACTAGGAACTAGAGATAATGATACCTCAGTAGGTGATACTGGTAACGATCCTGCCAATCAGTTGGGTGGTTTTGATGCACGTTTGAATTTAGCGCCATTGGTTAATTTACCTGCGAGCGTTTATGGTCAATATGTAGGTGAAGATGAAGCAGGTGGCTTGCCAGCTAAAAATATGTATTTGGCCGGTTTTGATTATGCGTCTGCTGTTTACAGTAAGCCTTATCAGCTTTATGCGGAGTATACAGACACCCGTACTAGTGGTGAGGTAAGAGGTATCTCTTATGACCATAGTATCTATACAGACGGCTATTATCAGCAGGGCTTTCCATTAGGATATGCCCTAGGCGGCGATGCAGAAAGTCTCGCGCTTGGTGGTCGCTTGTGGCTCGATAACCGTAACTTTATTAATGCAAAAGTACAGTATGCAAAAGTCAATCAGGCGGATGAAGCCATTAATCAGGCTTTTTCAATGACTGATAAGCTGACAGGTATCGACGTTGCTTGGGAGCATCAATTGCAGCCGTTGACCAAAGTGACGACCAAAGTATGGGCAGTCGATGCTGACCATCGCTCTGGCGATATTGGTGCAGGTGTAGGGGTTGAGTTTCAGACCTACTAAGTGACAGAGTGATGAATAGTTTAGAATTTTGGGAAACCAAAAAACGGTCTACTATAATTTAGTAGACCGTTTTTTTTAATGATAGTCATAAGCTTAGTGCTTTTTTCTTTTATATAACAACTCATTTAGATGACTGCCGACTGAATTGAGGACATGCCCCAATACAGGCTAGGATTTTTAGACGTAGGCAGGTACAATACTATAATCAATCAAACGCTTATTAAGCAAAGGACAGGCATGTAAGGATACTTACGCGCGCTGTCCTTATTTTTTTCCGCTTTCTCTATTGGAGTCACTATGTCAACTGCCCAAGGGTCCGCTACTGTTTTAGATGGCAAATCACTTGCCAAGCAAATAGAAGAGCAACTGCGCACGCGCGTGGATGCTATCAAGGATAAGACGGGACGTACGCCGAGCTTGGCGACTATATTAGTTGGTGCAGATCCGGCTTCTGCGACTTATGTACGTATGAAAGGCAATGCCTGTAAGCGTGTGGGTATGGACTCTATACGAGTTGAGATGCCAAGTGAGACCACTACTGAGCAGCTCATGGCAAAGATAGACGAGCTGAATAATAATCCAGACGTACATGGTATTTTGCTACAGCATCCTGTCCCTGCGCATATCGATGAACGTGCTTGTTTTGAGCAGATCGATTTGGCAAAAGACGTCGATGGTGTTACCTGCCTTGGCTTTGGTCGTATGGCTATGCAGCAGTCAGCCTATGGTTCATGTACGCCGCAGGGCATCATGCATTTGTTAGAGCACCACAATATTGAGCTCTCAGGCAAAGAAGCAGTGGTCGTTGGTCGTAGTGCCATCTTGGGTAAACCAATGGCGATGATGCTATTGAACGCTAACTGTACAGTGACCATTTGCCATTCTAGAACTCAGGATTTAGCGTCGCATATTAAGCGTGCTGATATCGTGGTTGGCGCTGTAGGTGTGCCAGAATTGATTAAAGCAGAGTGGATCAAAGCGGGCGCGGTCGTCATCGATGCAGGGTTCCACCCTACTGATAATGGCGGCGTGGGTGATATCGAGCTAGCAGGTGTAGAGAACATCGCCAGTGCTTATACGCCAGTACCTGGTGGAGTGGGTCCAATGACCATCAATACCTTGATTCGTCAGACCGTTGATGCCGCTGAAAAGTCAGCAGGTTTGTAGTTCGATTAAAAAGAGTGTGATAGGAATACTGATTGCGGACATATAAGGGGCCTGAGGCAATAACAACTCAGGCTAAATCAACCACATTTTAGTTGATAGGACCTAAACATGGCTAAAAAAAACGTAGGTATTCATGAGCGACTACAGAGTATCGGTAGAGAGTTTGTCGATATCTGTCATTACGTTATCTTATTTCTAATCAGTGTGGTCGTCGTGTGGACGGCAGGTAAAGAGTTTGTTGGTATTGTCCAAAAAGGTTCGGCAGATTTAAAAGACATCTTGATGCTATTTATTTATCTTGAGCTACTGGCCATGATAGGTATTTATTTTAAAACCCATCGTCTGCCCGTACAATTTTTGATATTTATTGCGATAACGGCTTTATCACGTCACTTGGTGGTTGATGTGCAGGCCGTCTCAGATTACTTCCATTTATGGCTGTTGGCGACGATTTCTGTGGCTATTATGGTATTAAGTGCTTCTATCGTTGTGCTGACATGGACAGCGAGGACATTCGGGCGTCCCGAAGACAATCTTGATCAGCAGCATGCAAACCTAACGGTCAAAGCGCTGCTACCTGATGACGCAAAAGTACCCGATAGTCATACGAAACATCGCCGCGAGTGACATTTTGACTGGCTGATGTGACACAAAAAAGGGCTACCAACGGGTAGCCCTTTTTTATTGTTTATTCAAATCTTATACTTTACTTTTAGCGATTTAAATATCTTCCCTAGATGTTCACTTGGGTCAAGAGCGTTAACTTAGGTGTGTTTATCAATCTTTTAATCATGTACCTAACTGCTATCCTCTTCCTATTTCGGCGACAGCACTTTCTAAATAAACACCTTCTAAATAAGGGCTTTCTAAATAGGGGCGTTTTACATAAGCGCCTTTTAAATAAGCACCTACTAATTAGGGTGTGTCCTCATTTCAAAAATGGAGATAGAAATGAGATAAATTGCCGTCAAACGAGAAAAATAGTGTAGATAATATCGAGATATTAACCAGCTATTTGACGATGTTTGACAAAATTTAGCCGTTTTTAGCCCAGTTAGATTACTATCGTTTGAATTGAGGACATGCCCTAGGCACTTTCTAAATAATTATTTTCGACATAAATCGTTTTGGTTGAACGCATGATATTACCGGCATTGTCTATGGCTTCTAAGAGGATAGTATTGCTACCTGAGGCCAGCAAGATACGATCGTTAAAATATCCTTCCGTATCCACTTCTACAGTGTGTGCCGACTCTTCGTTGAGTGTATAAGTCAGCGATTTAACCCCATTGCTGTCTTGTACTTGGCCTGAGACAAATAGATTTGTAGTCGTGCTATAGCCATCCGTAAAGTTACTATCGGTGGTTAATAAAGGCGGTGTCCCATCAATGATAGCGATAGCCGTGTTAGAGTCGTCATCGCCACAAGCCGCAAGCACCAAAGCAGTGGCCACAAAAGTCACGGTTCGAATAAGATGAGACAAGCGCATAAAAAACCTTAATAAATTTCCAGTCGTATTATGTCAAAACATAAGGATATAGGCGATCCACTATAAAATAAATACAGCGATACAGGTTACATTTTGCGCAGCCTCTGTCTGCGTAGGCACAGCAAGCAAGAAAAATGTATCTCTGTATCGCGTAGTTGTAGTTTGTATCTCTTTTATTTAGGACTGACTACAGCAGAGGGTAGAGTCGTAATTACTATGTTAAATAGGCATAGCATCTTTAACGTAGACCATCACATTTTTGAAATTGAGGTTATATCAATCATCAGACAAGTTTAATAATAATATTGCAAATAGGAAATATTATCAATAACTAAATAAAAAGCTAGAGTTAGTATTAGCAGTGCTGACTTTTCGTTTAAAGATTGATAAACCATCGCATAGCAGTTTAATGGCTCTCTGACTATAGCCATTTTAGTCGCTTAAAGTTGTAATATAGATAGCCACATAACGAACCAATAATGAGCATGATCACAAGATAGGAATACTGCCAGTGTAGCTCAGGCATAAAGTCAAAATTCATGCCATAGATACCAGCGATGGCCGTTGGTACAGCTAAGATACCAGCCCAAGCGGCAAGCTTACGTACCACTTCATTCTGTCCCATATTGACCATGGCCATATAAGTGTTCATGACTACGCTGAGCATCTCATTAAGCCCGTTGATCGCATCTAACGAGTGTAATAGATGGTCATTGACGTCACGAAAGTAGGGCTTGGCCGCTTGAGAAAAGCCAGAGACCAGCTCGCTTTTTTTATGATTGATAAAAAAGCTACAGATGTCTTGTACTGGCAAAATAATGGCACGCATATGTACCAGTTGCGATTTCAGCTCATAAAGGTTTTTTAGCGTGCTCTTGTCAAACTCAGAGGTAAAGACATAGCGCTCTTGCTCACGAAGGTACCGGCCCAAGCGATCGGTGACTGGCATATAGTTATCAACGATAAAATCGAGGATAGCATGCAGCACAAATATTGGTCCCATACGCAGCTTTTCAGGTCGACGATTACAATGCTCGCGGACAGGTGCGTAGGAGTTTGATGGGCCATTACGAATAGTGATTAGGTAATTTTTACCCATAAATATCGCTGTCGTACCATAACGAATAACTTTGTCTTCCAGCTTGGCCGTACGCAATACGACGAAGACCATGTCGTTGTCATAATTCTCGACTTTGGCGCGTTGATGATCAGCGAAAGCATCTTCAATCGCCAGTTCATGCAGACCAAATGCTTCTTTGACTTTGACCATGGTCTCTAGGCTAGGATCGTATAAACCCAGCCAAACAAATTGACCGTTGTTACTCAAAGCTCGACTCACATCGTTCAGGGCGACTTTATTGAGTTTTTCGCCAGTCTTACGTGAGTAAGCATAGCAATTGACAACCTCATCCTCACTCGACAAGTCAATATCTTCATAGCGCTCAGAATCAGGATCGTAGACCGTCATGGTCTCGATAGTGTCCTCATTCGTTGCGTCAGTATCGCCGTAGATATAACTGCCGTTATTGTCTAAATATAAATGTGAGTCATTCATATCGGCATAAAGACGGCTGATATTGGAGTCGGGTGCAATACGTGCTGTTTTTTGAATCAACGGATCATTATTTTTTTCCATACACCCTCCTTTAATAAGTAGTACCAATCCCAAAAAATACGATTAGCTGTGTCAAACTTGTTTAGTCTACAATGCGTAGTATTTGCACTCGTTTTCCTTGCTACTCTAATTTTTGTGAATGGTATAAAAAAATATATCGATACCGCAACTCATGTCATAACTCATGTCAGCACTTATGCCACGCTCTAAAGGGCATAGCGCTTTAACGTATCAATATCGACTAAGCTCAATAAACTCTCATGACAGGCTTCGAGTTTGATTTGCGGTGCAATATCGAAGTCTAGTGCTTCAACCCAGCGTAGGGCACAGATACACCAGTAGTCACCAGGTTTCAGGCCTGCAAAATTATATTCAGGGAGCGGCGTAATAAGGTCATTGCCGCGACTGGCAGAAAAGTTTAAAAACTCGCTGGTCATCTTGACGCAAACAGTATGCTGGCCGACGTCGTGATTGCCAGTATGACAAAAACCATTACGATAGTAGCCAGTGATAGGGTCGAAGCAACAGCTGGCAAGTGCTGTACCTAAAACGTTGGCTTGGTTGATGGCTGGGTTTGGGTGATAATCAGATGACATAAGGCTTCCGAGATAAAAGTATGCGTTAGTGTACCATGAGTCTATACTGAGGTCGTTGTTGAAACTCTGCTCAAGATGCTCTTTATTGTATAGAATGATTGTGACGTTTCTCAATCAAACTATTACTTATGTAAGGTATAGATAATCTTCATCGTTTTAGTGTTGATAAGGCGTAATTAGATGGTGATTGTGGCCAATTGTCACTAGGCGAACCTTAACTGCTATGCTAAACTAAAACCGTAAAGCGCCTTGATTATTTATCGCCGTTTATTAGCGCATAAAGATACTCGTCTTATCATTCTAAATAATACTTATTACTCACCCTTTTGCGGTTACCTAGTTTGTTTATAAATAATTGGGTCAATGATGTTGTGCGTTAAAAATAAAAATGCGTGATGTCAATGCAATTGTAAATATAACCTTTAAGTACCGCATCAGTACCGCGTTTTTGGTAAGCGATACGCCAAACAAGGATTTATTGTGTCTGTCAGTCCTGATTTTGCAAAACCTGCCCCGTCAAATACTACCAATCAAGCAGCGACTCAGCATGCCAACGATGCTGCTGCATCTAGTAGCACGCCGTATCTAAGTCATTTTTCTAGTGATGTTGCCAACAGCTGGCTACTGCCTGACGGTGTGGTCGATGTGTTGTTTGAAGATGCGCATAAGCAAGAAGTGCTTAGACATCAATTGACCAAACAGCTCCTATCTCATGGCTATCAGCTGGTCAGCCCACCAATGATTGAGTTCACTGAGTCATTGTTAAGTGGCGCCTCTGAAGATTTAAAGCGTCAAACCTTTAAAATAATCGATCAGCTAACAGGCCGATTGATGGGTTTGCGTGCGGATATCACGCCGCAGATTTTGCGTATCGATGCGCATCATGGTGGTACAGGTATTGCGCGTTATTGCTATGCAGGCGATGTCATCCATACCCTGCCATCAGGGCTATTCGGCTCACGCACGCCTTTACAGCTCGGTGCTGAAATCTTTGGTTGTGCCTCACTTGCTGCGGATATTGAGCTGATAGATGTGTTATTCACAATGGTGAATACACTGAATATGAGTGCTGCGCTACATATAGACTTGGGTCACGTCGCCATATTTAAGCGCTTAGCAGAGTTGGCTCAATTGTCTGATCATGACACTGAGCAATTGATGCATTTATATGCCAATAAAAACCTGCCAGAGCTCAAGCGTGTCTGTCAGTCATTGCCATTGGGTGATGATTTTTATGCATTGGCACGCTTTGGCCACGATATTACCAATCTATTGGCAAGGTTGTCAGAGACTTCGCAGCAAGACACGCAAGTCGCAACTGCTATCAATGAATTACAACGTCTAAAAACACATCTACAAGAGCAGTGGCAGTGCCCTGTGAGTATCGATGTGACGGAATTATCAGGCTATCATTATCACACTGGTATTGTATTCAACGGCTATATCAATAGTGAGACTCAGCCACTAGTACGTGGCGGTCGTTTCGACGGTATGCAAAGCGGCAATCAATTAGCAATCAATCAGCCACGTGAAGCCACTGGCTTTAGTATGGATGTCAGTCGTTTGCTAGCGCACACTCAGCTTGAAGCGCCAATTATCGTATTGGTTGACTATGAAGCATTGAGCAGTGCAAGCCAAGAACAAATGCAGACGCTGTTGCAGCAAGTTGAGAGTTTACGCCAGCAAGGCTATCGCGTCACCATGCCATTAGATATAGCAGATTGCCCAGTTGGCATGACGCATCGTTTGAGCTTCGTCGATAATCATTGGCAGTTACAGAGCATTTAAACGTCTAAGTATTTAAGCATTAATTTTAATAGTATGACCATTTTTTAACGTTTTTAAAATCAAGATAACGAAAGCTATAGTTGATTCAGTTTAAAAGAGAGGCAAGGCAACTGAGTATAGAGGTATATGTCATACTTCAAGCAAGGTTAACGCTGTCGCTCTTTTATATAGGATTGACTATATCACCGTTTTAAACCGTTATTGCACACACCTCAATACATAAAGGTAAGGATTGATCATGGGTAAGAATGTCGTAGTTTTGGGTAGCCAATGGGGCGATGAAGGTAAAGGTAAAATCGTTGATTTACTAACCGAAAAAGCCTCAGCAGTCGCTCGCTTTCAAGGCGGCCATAACGCTGGTCACACGTTAGTTGTCGATGGCAAAACCACCGTCCTGCATTTAATCCCATCAGGTATCTTACGTGAAGGCGTTACTTGCTTCATCGGTAACGGCGTCGTGTTAGCCCCTGACGCATTGCTAAAAGAGATGAAAGAGCTAGAAGACAACAACGTACCTGTACGTGAACGTCTGCGCATCTCACCGAATTGCCCACTAATCATGCCATATCACGTAGCGCTTGACCAAGCACGTGAAGCCAAGCGTGGCAGCGGTAAAATCGGTACAACGGGTCGTGGTATCGGTCCTGCGTATGAAGATAAAGTAGCACGCCGTGCCATCAAGCTTGCTGATCTGTTCCGTGAAGACTTAGAAGAAAAACTACGTAACTTAATCGAATATCATAACTTCCAACTGACTCAGTATTATAAAGTTGAAGCGATTGATTTTGATGAGACGCTTAAGCTTTGCAAAGAGTGGAAAGAAGAGATTAAAGGGATGGTTACTGATGTAACTGAAGACCTAAATCAATTGCGTCTTGCTGGCGAAAACTTAATGTTCGAAGGTGCTCAAGGTACGTTACTTGATATCGATCATGGTACTTATCCGTTTGTGACCAGCTCAAGCGTAACAGCTGGTGGCGTGTCTACTGGTACTGGTATTGGTCCATTATATTTAGATTACGTACTTGGTATCACTAAAGCTTACACCACGCGTGTTGGCAGTGGCCCATTCCCAACTGAATTGTTTGACGATGTTGGTGCTCATTTGGCCAAAGTCGGTCATGAGTTTGGTGCGACCACTGGTCGTGCGCGTCGCTGTGGTTGGTTCGATGCTGAAGCATTACGCCGTGCCGTGGTACTGAACTCTATGTCAGGTATCTGCTTGACTAAGCTTGACGTATTAGATGGTCTTGAAGAATTGCTAATCGGTGTGGGTTACAACCTACCTGAGACTGAGTGTGCAGGCGCACATGATGCTGAATTCTATGAGTCAGTTACGCCTAAGTACGAAACCATGCAAGGCTGGAGTGAGTCAACCGTTGGTGTAACCAACTATGACGACCTACCAGAAAATGCGAAAAAATACATCAAACGTATCGAAGCATTGATTGGTTGCCCTGTTGATATTATCTCAACTGGTCCTGATCGTGAAGAGACTATCGTATTGCGTGACCCATACGACGCGTAATTGCAGTAACATTTTTATATTTGTTTCACTATTAATAGCTAGATTGATTGATAAAACCCCAGTGCTCAGCACTGGGGTTTTTGCTTTTGTGAGAATTCATAGCATTATCAACCATTAATAAATAATAAATTTACTTTTATGCAAGGTATGGTCATAAATTAGCCCTATCATTTATGGTCTTAATCATTATAATAGGCAGCAATCCTATGTTGGCGCTCATATTATCGTATTGATAGACAATGAGTTATTTAAGTTTGCCCAAGTCAACATTGTGGCCAAAGATAAAACAAAGCATTTACCATTTTACTTTTATCCAATTTATCATTTATTAGGAGCTTTTCATGGCTAACGAACGTACTTTATCTATCATCAAACCTGACGCAGTTGCTGGCAACCACATCGGTGCTATCTACAGTCGCTTCGAGCAAGCGGGTCTAAAAATTGTTGCTGCTAAAATGATGCAACTTGATGATGAAAAAGCAGGCGGTTTTTACGCTGAGCACGCTGAGCGTCCATTTTACAACGACCTAAAATCTTTCATGATGTCAGGTCCAGTATTGGTATCAGTATTAGAAGGCGAAAATGCTATCGCTAAGCATCGTGAAATCATGGGCGCAACTAACCCAAAAGACGCTGCTGAAGGTACTATCCGTGCTGATTTCGCTAACAGCATCGATGAAAATGCCGTTCATGGTTCAGATTCTGCAGAATCAGCAGCACGTGAAATCAGCTACTTCTTCAATGAAGAAGACGTTTGTGCACGTACGCGCTAATATAGTAGACCAACTATAAACGATGACGGTATTAGACTTGTTTGCTGTAACTGCTATAATTAGCTAGTTATGATTTACACTCGTCTTATTCGTACTGGTTTTTATATTTGATTCACTGTATACGACTGACGTAGCAAATTAGCTGTCAATCAGTCGTGTCGCGAGACGGCTTATATCTTATGGGTATAAGCCGTTTTAGCTATTATAATAATCCTATAGTCAAAGAATTATTAAACTGCTACGGCGTTACCCTCCTTAGATGTACTACTTGTACAATCTGCAGTCGGCTACCTTGTATCCGCTTTAGAGTTCTGTGACCATATTATTCATTGAAATTCTTAATTACTTGCCTCATTATTAATTTTACGTAGCGTTATCAATCCCTTATCAGCATGTTTTTGTCGAATGCGCTCATAACGGATTGCTCATGCACTCATATATTATGTATGTATGACAACATTCATATAAACAATTGCACCGTTTATCTAAGCTTATGCAAAAAGGTTATCTATTATGTCCACTATTCAAGCCCCCACTCAACACGTACCTGCCAAACTTACTGATAGTATTAAGCTAGTTGATGAAGCTCAGGCAAAAACCAATCTGCTAGGAATGACGCAAGCCCAACTTGCAGAGTATTTTAAGAGTATTGGCGAAAAGCCTTTTCGCTCAACGCAGGTGGTGAGATGGATATATCAGCAAGGCGTGACGGATTTTGAGCAAATGACCAATTTGAGCAAATCGCTGCGTGATAAATTATCACTCAATGCTTGTGTGGTGCCGCCAAAAGTGATTCATCGTCAATATAGCGATGATGGCACGCGTAAATGGGTGTTTGAGGTCACTGGTGGTTCATTGGTTGAGACAGTGCTTATTCCTGCAGATGACAGCAAACTGAACGGCCGTAAGACATTATGTGTGTCTTCGCAAGTGGGCTGTGCGTTGGACTGTAGTTTTTGTAGTACCGGCAAGCAAGGGTTTGAGCGTGACTTAACTGCTGCTGAGATTATCGGTCAGTTATGGGTGGCCAATGCCTCTTATATGACTGACGAAAATGACAGCTTAGAAAACGTCGATCATAGCCTATGGGAAAACAACGTTACCAATGTTGTAATGATGGGCATGGGCGAACCGCTATTGAATTATAAACCAGTGGTTGGCTCAATGGAGCTGATGCTCAGCGATCATGCTTATGGGTTGTCAAAGCGCCGCGTCACACTATCGACTTCAGGCGTCGTACCTAAGATGTATCAGCTCGCGCAAGATATCGATGTGGCATTGGCCATTTCATTACATGCACCCAACGATGAGCTACGCAATGAGCTGGTGCCAATTAACAAGAAATATCCGTTAGAAGAGCTGATCGCTGCGGCAAAAAACTATGTGTTTGATGTCAATCCACGTCACAAAAAGCACGTCACGATTGAGTATGTGATGCTTGATGGCGTCAATGACAGCAATGAGCATGCTCATCAGTTGGTTGCATTATTAGAAGGGTTACCAAGTAAAATTAACTTGATTCCGTTCAACCCGTTCCCACATGCAAACTATGACAAATCAAGCAACAATCGCATTCATGCCTTTAGTAATATACTGAGCGAAGCAGGTTTTGTTTGTACCATTCGTCAAACCCGTGGTGATGATATTGATGCTGCTTGTGGTCAATTGGTTGGACAAGTGGCAGATCGTACTAGACGCTCAGCTGCATGGCAGCAAAGTATCAAAGATCGTGAAAATGTTTAATATGGTCTTAAACAGGTAGGTTTAGTATTTGGTTGTTTTAGGGCGTGTCATCAATTAATACATTTAGTGGCCTTAAAATGACTAAATCTTGCTAAACATCGTTAGAAATTTTGTCAATACGTTCATATTAACGGCAATTTATTTCTTGTTTATCTACCATTTCCCTCATTTTAAGCCTCACAATCTAATTGATGACAGACCCTAGAAGATAAGTTGTCTTTTATCTGTCGCAATGGTAATAAAAATGTAGCAATAACAATCAGTATCGATGAGTACAGCAATTAATCACAACTAAATTGTACTTATGGGGGTTAAATCTATTAAACTGATGTTTCTTTGATCGAACGCATTGAATCACAGTTTTATGATGGCGGCTATGATGACTTCTAAAAATTCTTGTCAGTTCAAATATCAAACATTATTTTCTAAAGATGGTAAGCAGTTGATGACAGCAACTTCCCAGATGGCGACGTCGAAGCATATGATGCTGGCAACGGCGTTTGCGGGGGTTTTGCTGACTGGTTGCCAAAGCACATCGACCAATGAGTTGATTAACAATACGGCTTATCAGACATCCACACGGTCTAGCGATAATCGCAAATCGGATCAACAAGAAGTCGCTCGTGTGCGCACCTCACTTGCTGCACAATACATTCGCGAAAAAGACCTCGACACTGCCCAACGCCAACTCGAAAAAGCCTTTATTGCTGATAGCCGTTACGCGCCAGCCTATGATATGATGGGCGTTTTGCTGCAGCAAGAGGGCAGTCCACGCAATCTCAAAAAAGCCGATGAGTATTTTAAAAAAGCGATCTCACTCGATAAAGATTTTGAGCAAGCAAATAATAATTACGGCGTATATCTGTCACAGATGAAGCGTTATAGTGAAGCGGCTGAGCAGTTTCAGATTGCAGGTTCAGCATTGGGTTACGAAGGGCGTATTGGTGCGTTAGAGAACTTAGGACGTACTTATTTACAGCTAGGTGACAGCAGTGCCGCTTCCAAAGCATTTTTACGTGCGCTTGATGGCAATCGTAATAGTATTATTGCCCATATCGAATTGGTAGATTTGTTGCTTGAGCAACAGCGTATTCCGCAAGCCCAAAGGCTCTATGATGAAACATTGGTGATAGTACAAAGACAAGGTGTTAGCCCGCGCGTACTATTACAAGGCATCAAACTTGCTGCTGCGCAAAAAAATATACCGACACGTCAAAGATTAGCACAGCAACTTTTATCCGCTTATCCATTAAGTGATGAAGCAAAAAAACTTAAGACTTGGCTTAACAATCCAGAGGCACCATGGAAATGACTACCCCATCATTAAACACTCAATCTAACGCTCAGGGATCATTTGGTGCCATGTTGCAGCAAGCCCGAAAATCTAAGCAAGTCAGTTTAGAAGAGGCGGCCGCCGAGTTATTTATTTTAAAGCGTCATCTACAAGCGCTAGAAAATGAGAATTTTTCTGATTTACCGCAAGTAACGTTTGCTCGTGGTTTTGCAATAAACTATGCCAAATTTTTGGGATTAGATTCAGCCAAAGTCGCTAGCAGTTTTGATGCGGCTTATCCCAGTGAGCTTAAAGCTAAATCGGTCAATAATACGGATACACCACTGCGTCCAATGGGCACGTTGCAGCGAGATACCCGCAACCGTATTCGCTTTAACCCGTTACTGATTTTAGCGGTCATTGGCGTCATTGTTTTGGCAGTTTTCTTATTCCGTATGGTAAGCAATGCCAGTAAAGAAAATAATGTAGAACCAGTACCTACAGTAGACGACGTGTCTGAGATAGAACAAGCTCAAGGTGCTGCGATTGATAGTACGACTGGCGTTGGTGCGTCTGGCTCTGCATTAAACTTAGGTGGCGCTGAAGTCGGTCCGGCTGCGTTAGCAGTCAAACTGACTAACACTGCGGTCATTAGTATCATTGATGCTTCTGGTAGCAGCTTAATGGATGGTGCGCAAACATCAGGTGATTATCAGTTGTCAGGCACACCGCCGTTCAGTGTGAAAATTGATAACGTCGATAATGTTAGCTTAATGCTAAACCAAGAAGCAGTTGCGCTAGACACTTATGCAGCAACTGATAAGCAAGCCAGTTTTGAGCTAGCACCTTAATTGCCAAAACTAACAGATGTTTAAAGCAAATAGCTGTTCATAGTTATTATAAACATGTGTTTTCTATATTTTTTGCTCTAATGAAAGGGTTTGTCTATGTCAACGTCAGCGCCTATTAACCGTCGCCTTACCAAAAAAATATATGTCGGTGATGTCGCGATTGGTGGTGATGCGCCGATCAGTGTGCAAAGTATGACAAACACTGATACTTGTGATGTGGCAGCGACTGTCGCGCAGATCGAGCGTTGTGTTGAAGCAGGCGCTGACTTGATGCGTGTCTCGACGCCCACGATGGATACCGTCAAAGCATTTGGTGAAATTCGTAAATTGGTCAGTGTCCCATTGATTGCTGACGTGCATTTTGATCATAAGATTGCATTGGCAGTGGCCGAAGCAGGCGCGGACTGCCTACGTATCAATCCAGGTAACATCGGCAGCGATGCCAAAGTACGTGAAGTCGTCGCTTGTGCCAAACATTATAATATTCCTATTCGCATTGGTGTGAATGCTGGCTCTTTAGAAAAAGATATTCAGCGTAAATATACTGAGCCAACTGGCGCTGCCATGCTCGAATCTGCGATGCGCCATATCGATATATTAGAGCGTCTAAATTTTGACCAATATAAAGTATCGGTCAAAGCCAGTAATGTGTTTTTGACATTGGACGCTTATCGCCTTATATCGGCTCAGATCGACAATCCATTACATCTTGGCGTGACAGAAGCTGGCGTCTATCGTACTGGTGCCGTGAAGTCCGCGATTGCGTTAGGTGGTCTACTATTAGACGGTATCGGTGACACCATTCGTATCTCTCTAGCAGCAGAGCCTGAAGAAGAAATTAAAATCGGTTTTGATATTCTAAAATCGTTAAATATTCGTTCTAATGGTGTCAACTTTATTGCTTGTCCAAGCTGCTCACGTCAAGAGTTTGATGTAATTAGAGTGATGACTGCATTAGAGTCACGCTTAGAAGATGTGCGCGAACCAATGAATTTGTCAGTGATTGGCTGTAAAGTGAATGGCCCAGGTGAGGCGAAAGAATCTGATATAGGTATCGTTGGCGCTGCACGTAAGTCATTGGTCTATCGTATGGGTGAAAAAAGCCATCTTATCGATACCAATAACTTGGTTGACGAAATAGAAAGTATGGTACGTGCCCACGCCGAAGATTTGGCCAAAAAACGTGAGAATGAGATCATTCGAGTAAAATAACACGCCACTGTTAGTAAAAAATTATAGATATACTTGTTAAAAATTTTAAGGATACGACCGTACCATGATTAAAGCTATCAAAGGGTTCAATGATATTTTGCCTGACCAGTCCGCAAAATGGTTACATTTAGAGGCAATACTGGCTGACGTTTTGGGCAGATACGGCTATGAGCACATTCGTTTGCCAATCGTTGAGCAGACCGATTTATTTGCACGTGCTATCGGCGGTGCAACAGACATCGTCGAAAAAGAGATGTATAGCTTTACTGATAAGTCTGATCCACCAACGCCATTGGCGCTACGTCCCGAGGGTACCGCTGGTGCAGTACGTGCAGTGATTGAGCACAACCTACTGCGCGGTGATACACCCAAATTATGGTATATCGGTCCAATGTTCCGCTATGAGCGTCCACAAAAAGGCCGTTATCGTCAGTTTCATCAGCTAGGTGTCGAAAGCTTCGGTAGCGCATTGCCAGATGCTGATGCGGAACTGATTGCGATGACCCATTTAATGTGGCAAGAGTTGGGTCTAAAAGATGAGATGCATTTGCAGCTGAATAGTCTAGGGGAGCTGGATGAGCGTTACGCTTATCGCGAAGCACTCGTGGCTTATTTGACGGATAAAAAAGATCAGCTCGATGAAGACAGCAAGCGCCGCTTGACGACCAATCCGCTACGCATTCTAGATAGCAAAGAAGCGAGCACCCAAGCCGTATTGGCAGACGCGCCAAAGTTGGCTGAGTTTTTGGGTGCAGAAAGCATGGCGCACTTCGAGCAAGTACAAGCGTATCTGACGACACTTGGTATCAAATTTGAGATTAATCCGCATCTGGTACGTGGACTTGATTATTATAATAAGACTGTTTTTGAATGGGTGACAGACAAGCTTGGTAGTCAGGCTACTGTGTGTGCTGGCGGCCGTTATGATGGTTTGATCGGACAGCTGAAGTCAATCGGTACCGATGCCAATAAGCCAGTAAAATCTGAGCCTGGTGTAGGCTTTGCAATGGGGCTTGAGCGTTTATTGTTGTTGATGGAAGCGGTCGCACCGATTGCTGATATACCTGCTTGTGATGTATTCGTAGTTGCTCATCCAGAGGTCTATAGTGCTGGTATTGGTTATGCACAAAACTTGCGTTACAGTCGTCCAGATGTACGGGTCAAAATGGCAAGTGCAACCAGTCTAAAAGCGCAAATGAAAAAAGCGGATAAGTCAGGTGCTGCATTGACGGTTATTATTGCTCAGCAAGAATTGGACGATAACACCATTAGTGTGAAAGATATGCAGACGGGTGAACAACAGACAGTTGCGACAGATTGGTTGTCGAATAAAGACAATTTTTCTCGTAACTGATCGGTTTCGGTTTCCTTAGTTTTAGCATCAGCAATTTAATATAAATTTATCAGGTAAATAGATATGGCTCTGACCCCCAATTCGCCGAATGCAGACAACTCAATGCAAGCGTTAAAGCAATATGGCAGCTACATTGTCACTGCGATTTTATTGGCATTGGCAGCCTATTTTGGTTGGACGTACTGGCAGGACAATCATGCACGGGTAGATACTGTAGCTGCTGATAGTTATGCCGATATTCAGCGGTTGAATGAAGAGGTCAGTCTGTCCTCACAAAACCCTGATTTAGAAGCAGAGGCACAAGCAGCGCTCGAACAGAGCCGTACGCAATTGAGCAGCGATATTGATGCGTTGGTGAGTACGCATGGTGAGTCAGTCTACGCATGGCAAGCATTGATGATTAAAGCTCGTCATGAAGTTGATAACGATGATTTCGCTGCTGCTACAGAGACTTTTAAGAAAGCACTGGCAATCGACTTGGGTGATGCAGGCTTAGAGGCTATTACTCGTTTGCGTTATGCAAAGACGTTGTTGGCGACAGGTGATACAGATGCTGCATTGGCAGAAGCTAAAAATGACATGCCAAGCTCTTTTGAAGCCAGTCAGCAAGAACTACTAGGTGATATCTACTTAGCACAAGACAATAAAGAATCAGCAGTTAAATCGTACAACAATGCTTGGGAGCTGTTACGTAGCCGTCAGGAAACGCGTGCAGTATTGGCGTTAAAGATGGAAAGTTTGGGCACGGTACCTGAGCCTATCGAAGACCAAGCCAGTCTTATTCAAACAGCAAATGCTGCTGTCCAACTACCAGTGGCGGCTGACTCTGCAGAAGCTCCTACTGCTGAGGTTACGCAATAGCCGTATCGTCGTAAATATTATTGACTAATAATGGCACTTGTATTCTACTTAGCACTTGATAATAGCTAACTGATGGTCAGTACCTAACATTGTTCCATATACCAGTTCCATATACTAAATGGCACAGTAAATCAGCAGCACATTACGATACAGGGCGCTGATTTGACGTGCTTTGCTAATACTATTCGTTGACTAGTTATTTATCGATAGCTAATTTGCTTATTAATAATAATTTATTTGTAGTGAGAACTTATAATGACTCAATCTATTCGCTCTAGCAAAACCTCAAAAGCTAAAACCATCAAAACGACGGTTATGCATGTGGCCGTACTGGCAGTAATGAGCACTGCGGTGATTGGGTGTAATCGCGGTATCAAGCCCGTTGTCAATGATCCGGTAAAGCTAGTACAGATTGCTCAGCCTATTAGTGTACTACAACCTGTTTTTAGTACGGATGTCGGTAATAAAAAAGCCAGTAAAAAAGATCCACTAGATTTGCAGGTTGGTTATACCAATGAACAAATCGTTACTGCATCACGCGGTGGTGAATTGACTGGTTTTAATAATACTGGTGAGCGTTTATGGTCAGTGAATGTTGATGAACAAATCACCGGTGGTGTCGCTTTAGATGCATTGAGCCAAACCGCGATTATCAGCACGCGCAGTGGTAAGATAATGGCGTTTGATAGTGCCACTGGTGAAAAACGCTGGCAGCAACAGCTATCAGGGTCAGTCTTGACACCAGCGCTCATTACCAATAATCGTGTCGTTTTATCAGCAAACAACGGCTTTTTACATGGCTTATCACTACAAACTGGACAGTCTGTATGGCAGTTTGCCACACAAGTACCCGCTATCAGTGTGCGTGGTAGTGCGGCACCGACATTATTAGATAGCAAGACGGCACTATTGGCCACAGCTGATGGACGTTTGCATGCAGTGACAGCGGATAATGGCTTGCCACAGTGGTCAAGACGCGTTGGCGTTGGTGCTGGCAGCAGTGAAGTTGAGCGCATGAGTGATGTTGATGGCGCGCCTATCGTTGATAAAAATCAAATGTTCGCCATCAGTTATAGTGGTCAATTATTAGGTATTGATTTGGCATCGCGCCAAGTGATGTTCGTCAATGAACAAGCCAGCTTAAAAGCGCTTGCCGTCAACACTCAGCAAGTCATTGCGACTGGTTTAGATGGTAAGGTTGTGGCTTACGATCGCAATACTGGTGCAGTATTGTGGGAAAGTGAAGAGTTGGCTTATCGTCATCTGACCAATCCTGTGATGATTGGCAACTATATTGCAGTTGGTGACTTAGACGGTGTGGTGCATTTATTTGACCCTGCTAGTGGTAAAATCGTCAGCCGCGTAGAAACCAAAGGTGCGTTAAGCAGTTTGCAAGTACAAGGCAGTCGTTTGATGACTCAAAGTACTTCAGGACAAGTCGCAATCTGGCAGTTGGCACGCTAAGATATTGATTGATAAGCATTAAATTAAATAATATGTTTTAATATAGTTGATTTAGTTTAAAAGAGAGACAAGGCAACCGAGTGCAGATGTATATCTGTGCTTCAAGTGAGGTTAACGCTGTAACTCTTTTATAGAAGATTGATTATAATACTATTATGCGATTTGATTGATCTTGATTTTATAAAATACAAACGCTGCTTAGTCAGCGTTTAGTGCCTTATGTAAATGACTTGTTTAAACACAGGCTTTCGCGTACTCTATGCGACCGATACGCTGTAGGCGTTATCTATATATTATTTATACAACATGTAGTCCCCCTTATATAGCAGGCATTAATTGCAAAATAGTTGATTATTGTTTTTGCTATCGTTTTATTATTGATTTTAATTTACGGTCAAGTGCGGTAAGTTCGCTGTTATGTTTTGGTTATCAGAATAACTGTACTGTCCGTCATTTTGCCTTTCACTGAGAGTAATCCATGAGTATCAAGCCTGTGGTCGCCTTAATTGGTCGTCCAAACGTCGGTAAATCCACCTTATTTAATCAGTTCACAAAAAGTCGGCAGGCATTGGTTGCTGATTTATCAGGACTGACTCGTGACCGTCAATACGGTGATGCTACTTATGAAGACAAGTCTTTCATTGTTGTAGACACTGGTGGTATCGGTGAGGCGGATGATGGTAGCGGTAACATCGATGATTATATGTCTGAACAGTCGCATACTGCGATTCACGAAGCCGATATCATTGTATTCGTCGTTGATGCTCGTGCTGGTATGATTGGTGCCGACGCTGAGATTGGTAAGTTTTTGCACACACTTGGCAAGCCCGTATATGTTGTCGCCAACAAAGTCGATGGCGTCCATGATGCTGCGCCTGCAGAATTCTATGCATTAGGATTGGGCGAGCCGTACCCAATGGCTGCCAGTCATGGTCGCGGTGTTGGTAATTTGCTTGAAGTATTGACAGCGGATATGCCTGAGCAAGATAACATTGTAGAGCCAAGAGGTTTGAAGCTTGCTATTATTGGTCGTCCAAATGTTGGTAAATCAACGCTAGTTAACCGTCTGCTAGGTGAAGATCGAGTCGTGGTTTTCGATATGCCTGGTACCACGCGTGACAGTATCTATATTCCCTACAAGCGTGAAGGCAAAGATTACGTATTGATTGACACAGCTGGTGTACGCCGCCGCGGTAAAATCGATGAAAAAGTAGAGAAATTCTCTGTTATCAAAACCTTGCAAGCAATCGAAGATTCTAACGTGACCGTTATTGTTATTGATGCTCACGAAGGTATCGTCGACCAAGATTTGCATATGATTGGCTATGCACTGGATGCGGGTCGTGCATTGGTAGTGGCGATTAATAAATGGGATGGTCTGACTCAAGATCAAAGAGACTACATTAAAATTGAGATGGATCGTCGTTTCAACTTTATCCCTTATGTGAAAATTCATTTGATATCGGCGCTGCATGGTACTGGTGTGGGTAATTTATATCCGTCTATCTTACGCGCTTATAAATCATCTATGTTTGAAGTATCAACCAACCGTTTGACTCAGATTTTGCAGGATGCTGTGACTGCGAACCCACCACCAACTGTGTCTGGTCGTCGCATTAAATTACGCTATGCACATATTGGTGGTCACAACCCACCAGTTATTGTTATTCATGGTAACCAGACCAGCTCATTACCTAAGAGCTATCAGCGCTATCTTGAAAACCAGTTCCGTCAGGTATTCAAGCTAGAAGGTACGCCGCTTAATGTCATTCTTAAACAAAATGACAACCCATATGCGAACAAGAGCGATACGCCTACCAAAGCGAAAGAACAGCAGTTGCGTCAACGTGAGCGCAACCGGGCACAAAAATTCACCACTAAAGATAAAAAACCTCGTAAATAGATAAGACAGTTGACTCATTCACTACTACTTTATCGTGCCATAGAGCACGATAAAGTAAGCTGTATGCTACTGTATCTGTGGTTGCTTTAGCTGTCATGAAGAGTGAGTATCTATCAGTTTCACCTATCACACCTTCCTAGTAGCTGTAGTATAAATCAATGTTATCTTAACTTAGTTGAGTGATATGAACAGCCGTTCACCGCAAACCATCTCTATGCTTATCCGGCGCTCGGTCGCACAGGCCATCATACTGGCTGTGTTAGTAGGCTTCTTATTGTCCTTTATTTATGGTTTGTTATATCACTACCAAGAAAAGTATCGTCATGTGCAACAGCTCGCCACGTTACTGACGACCAGTGCATCGACGGCTGATAGCGCCGATATTGTGGCTAAGCAAGTAAAGTTTTTATTAGAGAATGAACCAAGTATCAAAAGTATCTTGTTTTATTCAACACTCCAACCAATTGGTGATGCTAATCAATCAAGGGACGATTGGAGGAATGCATTATTTGCAGATACCATCAGCTTTAATTATCCAGTAACCAGCAATTTCATTGACACTGATAACGAAGTAAATGCGTTAACTCCTAATCAGCAATCCGCTGCCACTTTACTTGGTAATGTACATGAGCCATCAGCGGCCATTAAAGTCGATAAAGACAGCGCACTGGTTGGCTATATTAATATTACTATAGATGTGCAAGCGCTTCGGTCCCATTGGTATCGTAGCAACTTGTTGTTGTGGCTTTTCACTACAATATTGGCAGTGCTTTGGGCATTATATATTCTGCGTAAACTCAAATGGCCGGTCAGAGATATTGAATCTTTGACTGAAGCCTGTGACATCGTGTTGAAGAATACAGAGCTTGAGCAGTTGCCGGTTATTCCGCAACATTTTAATTTTCAAGAGCTGATGTTGATTAAAGAGGCCTTTATAGCCTTATTTGATCGTTTGCAAAAAGTTAGGCTAGATTACGAATCGCTTGCTACTTTTGAACAGCAGTTGCATAGCAAAGATTTGTCTCTCGATGTGCAGTTACATAACTTTCAAAGTATGATAACCCATGAGCTGAAAACTTCACTAAATGCTATCGTGGGTGGCTTGCAGTTATTAGATCATGATTTACTCAATAGAGAGCAAAAAGACGCCGTTGAAATTATCAGTAATGGTAGTGATAAATTGGTGTCGTCGCTTGAGCAAATTATCCAATTGAATCAAATACAAAAAGGTCAGGTGATCATCAATTGTAGCGAATTCAATCCATTACAGTTGATTGCAGATATCTTGGCAGAGTTTGAACCAGTTGCTCAGAAAAAAGGCCTAGCATTAACCAGCCGTATTCATCATATCGACTATAGTCTTACGGGCGATGCTGAAAAGATACAACAAATTCTATCGATGTTACTTAGTAATGCAATCAAGTTTACGCCTGCTGGACAAGTGATTATTACGTCGCAATTAACCCATTTTGATAAAAGTAATCGTTGGCAAATCAGTGTGAAAGATACCGGTATTGGTATCGATCGCAATCATATAGAGGATATTTTTAATCCGTTTTTTCAGGTAGATTCATCACAAACTCGGCAGTATGAAGGGTCAGGTGTTGGGTTGCCTGTCGTTAAGCAAATAGCGCAGCTTATGGGTGCTACTATCGAAGTGGATAGTACGCTAGGACTAGGTACAGAGTTTACGCTGACGGTCATAATGCCTAACCAGCATCAGTCTCAGCAGCAACAGCTATTGGCTGGGTTGACGGTCATTTATTATTACTATCATGAAGTGGGTTTTTTAGGGAATGAGTTGGAGCGTTTGGGCGCGACAGTCATCTACCATCAGCATGAACAGTTGGTGATGGATGAGATGAGCGTCAAAAAAATAAATATGGTCATGTTTGCAGAGGATATCGTGGTAAATAAAGCCGAATCCTTAGCTGATCTCATCCGTCGATCTGAAAGCGAGCATCGTGCATTATTAGTGTATTGGTACTCACCGCATCGAACCCAGTATTTAGACAGTTTTGAACATGGTTTGAAGGTTGCAGGTATCGATTACTGTCGTAGTACTACTTATAAAGGTAAGGCTTTGAGTGATCTGCTGCAACGTTGGTTGATATGGAAATAAGCTAAGCTGCCCTTATCTCTTATCTCTTATCTCTTATCTCTTATCTCTTATCCTTTATCCTTTATCCCTTATCACAATCAATAAAAAAGACGCCCTATATCAAGGCGTCTTTTTTATTGTACAACATGCTTATCAGGCATGTTGTTCATATCTAATATTATGCTTAAAAGAGGTTCTGTACCCAACGTGCGAGACGTTGCCAAGTACGGCTCATAAAGCCTGACTCTTCAATATCACTAGTCGCAATGATAGGCACTGAGGCTACGGCTTTACCATCAATAACAGCCATCATTTTACCAATTTCTTGACCTTTTTTGATAGGTGCTTCTATGCTTTCAGGGATATCAACCACAGTGGTGATTTTATTTTTTTGCGTTTTGCTGGTTAGAATTTGTAAGTTGTCAGCAGTGGCTAGCTCAACCTCATCCGCTTCACCAAACCATACAGGGACTTTGCTGACGAATTGTCCAGCAGGTGCTTTGGTAACGGTAGTGAAGTGGCCAAAGCCCCAGTTCAACAATTCACGTGATTGATCAGCACGCGCTTGTTGGCTCTTGGTACCCATGATGACAGAAATCAGACGCATACCATCGCGATTACTTGAAGCAACCAAGCAATAGCCCGCAGCATCAGTGTGGCCAGTTTTTAGGCCATCAACGGTTGGGTCAGTAATGAGCAAAGCATTACGGTTACCTTGAGTAATACCATTATAGGTAAACTCTTTTTCTGAATAAATACCGTAGTAGTCGCCGCTGTTTTTAATGATAGCACGCGCAAGTTTAGATAAATCTAAAGCCGATGCTAAGTGACCTTCATCAGGCATACCAGTCGCATTGACAAAATTAGAGTTCTCCATGCCAATTTTTTCTGCTTGCTCATTCATCAAGATAGCAAATGATGCTTCGCTACCGGCAATGTGCTCAGCCATTGCTTTTGACGCATCGTTACCTGATTGAATGATAATACCGCGTAGCATGTCGATCACGCTGGCTGTCTTATTCACTGGCACATACATACAAGACTGGCTGCTACTGCCACGGCACCAAGCGTTTGGGCTCATCAACACTTGATCATCTTCTTTGAGGTCACCCGATGCTAAGCGCTGCTCAATGATATAGCTGGTCATCATTTTTGTCAGAGATGCTGGTGGTAGTGACTCGTTGGCATTTTTTTGAGCCAAGATTTCACCAGTGTTGTAGTCCATTAATACATAGGCGGTATTGTCCATCTCAGGCGGCTGTATGGCAGCACCGGCCATCACTGCACTCATTGAGATACTTACACCAACTACCAGCTGTACAAGCTGATTTTTTACACGCTTTACTGTCATATATCGTTACACCGCATCATGGAACCAAATGTATCTATTGCTTGTATCCTGTACTAATTTTCATACATTATTTTAAGCAGCATGTCTTAAATGCAGTGTTTAAAATAATGTATCGACGAAAATATGAATGACTGCGCAATAGACATAAAATTAACGCCTTATCTTAGCAAAATGACAACCGATGGGGAATCGATAAATACAAAAAATAAGGCGCGACTAAAAACAAAGAAGAATATGTAGGGAAGGTTATAGCCACAAAAAAGCCTGCTGCACCATCTATTTGAGCGGGGCTACAGCAAGCTTTTAATTTTACAAAGTAAATCACACAGTTTTTAAGTCTATTTCTATATAGAGATGACATAATCTATTCTATATAGTTGATACCGCTGTTTTATTATCGTTAATGGTAGCGGGTTTTATCAAGCGACAGTTTAATAAGCCAGTTATTAACATCTAGCGATTAATATTCAGCATTCGCTAAATCTTCACATAGTGCTTTATTTTCTTGCTTTGAGAAGCCCATTGTCCAACTACGAATACCTTGTAGGATTTGACGGTAGTCTTGTTGAGTTGATAGATATTGAATAGCCGCTTTTGGATCTTCTAGAGATGGCATCAGTTCGTGCAGCTGTACACCATAGGATTTATAAAAACGCTGTTTTTGGTTGCCATTCAGCATCGGTGGACATATCTCTGACAACACTTGCATTACCGCAATTTCATGCTTGGTTATGTTTACGCCAGCCATATCTAAAGGTATGGTTGTATCAGGGTTATTCGCCGCAAAAGATGCTTGAGATAGCATAGCAGCAGACGTGATTAGTCCTGCAAGACCAAATTTTGGTGCAGTTTTCGCTATGACAGAAGCTATAGATAATATCGATTGATTTTTCATTTAGCATTACACTCGCTTATCTTTATTTGATGGTCATATGTTAATGGCTAAAAAAACAAAAGTCACATAAAATATTGACTTATGTGTAGATGTCTTGTGAGCCAAAGGCATTTCTTAGCAACATATCAGCAGCATATACTTGTAAGTTACGTCAGCATAAAAATATAAGTTTATATTGTTGTCTGTTGTTGCCTATTGTAACGTGGAAAGCAATGTTTTTGCCTCTGCCGATTCAGCGACTATACGGATAAAGTCGTTAGTAAAATAACAAATCAGCTAGATTCTAAGCAAAGACAGGGTTCGTGTCAGGATACTATGTAGGGTATAATCTTTCATTATTATGATTGCACCATAGCCTTGATATACTGAACTAATATCGTGAAATTTTTTCATGGCTGTGCTGTTTTCGGTTCTAATTATAGCAATTTTATGCCGATAAAGTTCATAAGTGGACAGGCGGTCATTTATAAATATATTGAGTAGCAATGAAATTTTTGATTAGTAATGATGATGGGGTTTATGCGCCAGGGTTGTTGGCACTGTATCAGGCATTGTCTACCATTGGTGACGTGGTGGTGGTTGCGCCAAATAGTGAGCAGAGTGGGTACGCGAGTGCATTGAGTGTGACCACACCATTGCATACTCATGAACTGCCATCTGGCTTTATCGCTGTAAATGGCTCGCCTGCGGATTGTATTTATCTAGCATTACATGAGTTGTATCGTCATACGCGCTTTGATTTTGTGATTACAGGTATTAATTCAGGTGCTAATTTAGGGCAGGATGTTATGTTCTCTGGCACCTTTGGGGCAGCCTTAACAGCGCAGCTTTTTGGTGTGCCAGCTATCGCAACTTCTTTAGTAGGCGGCGGTGCCAAAAGGGATGTGCAAGAGCAAGTCAGTGATTATCAGCTGGCGGCAAATGAGATAGTTAAGCTATTAGCCGAAACGTCACTACTAGATGCCTGCAAAAATTTGCCCTATCACGTATTAAACGTTAATATTCCGGATGTTAATCACGCCGATGAGATTAAAGGTCGCAAGATAACCTCGTTGGGGCATCGTCAGGTTGCCCGTCCTGTGCACCATGTGGTTGATCCACGCGGGCGAGATGCCTATTGGCTGTCGCTACGCAAATGTAAACATGAGTTGCCAGAAAAAATGGAAGATATGCCGTCATCTGCCATACAATTAACAGATGACCAAGCAGTGGCAGCGGGTTATATTAGCCTATCACCAGTGCGACTCCATCATACGCCAGCAGCAGCGCTAGACAGTTTATCTGCGTTAGTCTTATAAATACGCTGTATAAAACGATGAATGGCGCTAGGTAAGTGGTGAAAGGCAAAAGAATGCATTGATTATCAAATGATGGATAATGGTCATTGTCGAAAATTTAAGTAGTATAAAAGTTAGCAACATGCTTGTGAGTCACACAAGACGTTTGTGAATAACGTAAAAAATAGGAAACCTTGTATGAAGAAGCTTATTGCTGGATCACGCTTTGCAACAGCGGCATTGATTGGCACTCTAACAGTCGCAACCTTAACGATGGTGGGTTGTGCGACCAAACCTACTTACCAGTCAGCTACCCAAGCTGGTCCTACGATTATCACCAATGCACAAGGCATTCCTAACTATCATCGCGTGCAACGCGGTGATACGGTCAGTCAAATCGCCGAGCGCTATCGTGTCAGTTACCGTCAAATCGGCGCACTTAATAACTTAGACAGTAAGTATACGATTTATAGTGGTCAGTGGCTCAAGCTATGGCAAGGCAGCCAAGAGACGACAGCGAATAACAGGTATACACAGCCTAAGCAAACCTATACACCTCCTGTAACCAGCGCGCCTCAGAATAACGCGCAAAACCCTGTCTATGCAGTGACGGCAAACGCAACGTCAGGTTATGAATATCCAAGTCGCAATCAAGTCACTCGTAACTTCGATGCAGCAGCTGGCACGATGGGTATGTGGTTTGCTGGTAATGTTGGTGATCCAGTGCTTGCCAGCCAAGCAGGAACAGTGCTTTATTCAGGTAATGGTCTGACAGAATATGGCAACCTTATTATGATTCGTCATAGTGATAACTACATCACTGCTTATGCACACAATAGTGAACTACTTGTCAAAGAAGGTGATACGGTACAGCTGGGTCAACGTATTGCAAATATGGGCAACAGTGGTACAACCAACCAAGTGGGATTGGAGTTTCAAGTACGTTTAAATGGCAATCCTATCGACCCACGTGCGGTATTGGGACGTTAAGTTTGACACCGTGTTTTTAATTGCTTGGCAAATCTAGTGGCGCTACTGACATTGCTTTATAAACTTGATTTTAATAAAGTTGTGTTGTTTGAGTCACTTTACTTATTCATACCTGAGAATTTTTATGATGTTAAAAAAACAGTACATTGCTTTTTTCCCAGCCCTAGTAATAGTTGGGTGTACGAGCCAACAGACCATGCAAGAACCTAACAAACCTGTGCGACAAGGCAATGTTGAGATTACTCAGACCCAAACAATACAAGTGAAACCAACACCGCAGCCAGTAGTCAAGCCGCAGCCAGTAGCAAAGCCAAGCTATAACAGCTTCTATGATTGGAAGTCGGACTTCTCCATGCGTGCGATTGCATCAGGCAATGATGCGGCAACCGTCCGTCGTTTGCTTGACTCAGCTTATTTAAATCAACAAGTGATCTCACTAGATTCAGGACAGCCAGAGTTCTCTAAAATGCCGTGGGAATACGTAGATTCTGCTGTATCTGATGGGCGCGTGAGTACGGGTAAGCGTAAGTTTGCCGAGCAACGTGCGTATCTGTCGCAGTTAGAATCACAGTATGGAGTGAGTGCAGAAACTGTCGCTGCTATCTGGGGTATGGAGTCTTCATATGGCGTTGTGACTGGTAATAGCAGTTTGCCAAGCTCATTAGGTAGTTTGGCTTATGACGGTCGCCGCCAAGAGTTTGCAGAAACTCAGCTACTGTCATTAGCGACGCTATTACAGCGTGGTGATGTGTCATGGTCACAGCTTGAAGGCTCTTGGGCTGGTGGCATGGGTCAGACTCAATTCATCCCTGCTACGTGGCTTAAACATGGCGTCGATGGTGATGGTGATGGTCATCGCAATCCATGGGCCACTGGCGATGCTTTGGCTTCTACAGCCAATTATCTAAGCAACTCAGGTTGGGTTCGTGGGTTGGCACCGTTTTATGAAGCGACGGTTCCGACCTCATTCGATTATTCAACCGTTGGCACTAAGCAATCTGCGGCTAGATGGGCTGCAATGGGCATTAATACAATAGCGGATGTGTCGTTAGATGCTAATACAGAAATGGAGCTATGGCTACCAGCTGGCAAGGATGGCCCAGTGCTATTGCTAAGTCCAAACTTTGATGTAATCAAAGTCTATAACAACTCATCAAGCTATGCGCTAGGGGTGAGCTTATTGGGTAAAGCAATCACGGGTCAAGGTGGCTTGCAAAAGTCATGGCCGCGCTATGAGCGTCCGTTATCGACTACTCAGGTACGCAATTTACAACAGCGCTTGACCAGTGCAGGTTATGACACAAAAGGCGCAGATGGCATCGTTGGTACTAATACTCGTATGGCATTCCAACGCTGGCAGGGAGATAATGGTCAGACTCCAGATGGCTTTATTACCCAGCGTAGTGCGTCTTCATTGGCATCATGGTGAGATAAGCTATTGCTGTTGGTACGGAATATAAGCACCCTTGTTTTTGACCGCTAATGTGTCAATGATGACGTTACTTTGTTCTACAAAAAGCACCTTGCCAAGGTGCTTTTTTTGCCTCAGTCTATGGGTGATTTTGCTGATAGCTATCGAGACAATAAGTATGGAGTACTCAAGCTGAATATACTGCGCTTTTGTCAAAACTTATCAGGACAAGGTTAATACAAGAAAATTACGATTGTGAGTGCTAGACTCTAAGGCGTGTCCTCAACTCAATCGATAGTTATAGTCAATCCACTATAAAAGAGTTACAGCGTTAACCTCGCTTGAAGTATTACACATACATCTGCACTCGGTTGCCTTGTACCACTTCTAAATCGGATCAACTATATCTAAATGGGTCAAAAATGGCTAAATCTTGCCAAACGGCGTCAAATAGCTGACTAATATCTCGATATTATCTGCGCTATTTTCCTTGTTTGATTGCAGTTTATCTCATTTTTATCACCATTTTTAAAATGAGGAAACGCCCTAGAAAATGGATTTTTCAAACCACGTTTTTTAACAGCAGTTTTTAAATGATAATTTTCAAATAATAGTTTTCGAATAACAGTTTTCAAATAATAAATAAATAGAATAACTCAAAGAGTGTGATTTTATGATTACCATGGAAGAACTACAAGCGGCGATAAAGCAGCGTATAAATAACTACAACGATACCGACTTTCCACTACAAAATAGAGATCTGCAGACGTGTGACTTATTAGACAGTCGCAACCATATCTTGGCGCAAGACATCACCTCGACATTTGATGTGCCCAGACAGAATCTATCTGCGATGGATGGCTATGCGATAGCTAAAGGTGGCGAGTTATCAAAAGACAGCACTATCGACATTATCGGAGAGTCTCAGGCTGGCTGCGCTTATGTAGGTGAGTTGATAGCAGGGCAAGGTGTCCGTATCTTTACGGGTGCAGTAGTGCCAGACTGTTGCGATACGGTCATCATGCAAGAAAACACCGATTTTTTAGACATAAAAGATACGCTCGATAAATCACAACCTTATGCCATAACGCTGACGCAAATGGCTCAGGTTGATAAACATATCCGTAAACAGGGCGAAGAAATTGAATCGGGTGAGGCGGTGCTGAAAATAGGTAAGCGTATTAACCCTGCCGATATTAGCTTGCTAGCAAACTTAGGTATTAGCCAAGTCCGTATATTTGAGCCACTGACGGTAGGTGTTTTAGCCACTGGCGATGAGCTCGTGGCGATTGGCAATGAGCTGACCAGCTTAGCGCAAATATATAACTCCAATACCCCAACGCTTAAAAGCCTCTTATCAGATTTACCGATTACCATTCATGATTATGGCATTGTTCCTGATAACTTAGAGCAGACGACCGCTGCTGTCCATGATGCCATGCAAGACTGTGATGTCATTATCTCAACGGCAGGTGTATCTGTTGGTGATTATGACTTTTTGACCACGGTCATTGAGAAGCTTGGACAGATTAACCACTATAAAGTGGCGATGAAGCCAGGCAAGCCTTTTGTGTTTGGTGAATTGAACAAAGATATTGATAAGCCAGTGCTGTACTTTGGTCTACCGGGTAATCCATTATCCACAGTCGTTGGCGCGCTACAGTTTGTGATACCAGCATTGTGGCAGATGTCAGGCGCGGACGTGTTAGAGCAGCCTATGCAGCTGAGTATTCAAGCCACGCTCATCAATGACATCAGAAAATCAGCAGGTCGTAAAGACTTCCAGCGCGGTGTGTTGTCACAAGATGAGACAGGCCGTTATCAGGTTGAGTGTTTCTCACGTCAGCAATCTCATAGAATTAAACAGCTAAGTCAAGCCAATTGTTTTATCGTATTGGATAAAGATAGCGGCAATGTTTCTGCAAATAGTACGGTTACGGTACAGCCTTTTTCTTGGTTATATCATTAATTCACCATGTGTTAACTTACTATAAGGTGAGTATCAAACAACCGATAATGACTTTTACAATGGTATGCTAAACGCAAATAATAAAGTAATGCTTATAGATAGTAAGCAATACTGATGGTAGTAAAATATGAGTGATAATAACGGTAACATAGGCAGTGCTCAACAGTACTCGCCACTGGAAAACTATGAACCCCTGACGGATGGATTTTCACGTCGTCTGACTTATCTGCGTCTATCTATCACTGATTTTTGTAATTTTAGCTGTGAATACTGTTTACCAAATGGCTATCAAGGCAAGCGTCCTGATGATGAATTGAGTGTGCCTGAGATTGCCACATTGACACGCGGCTTTGCTCAAGTAGGGACTAAAAAAGTCAGAATTACTGGTGGTGAGCCTTCTATTCGCCGCGATGTTGTTGAGATTATAAAAACAATTAAGCAAACCAAAGGTATTGAAACGGTTGCTATGACCAGTAATGGTTATAAGCTCGGCAAGCATTTAGCCAGTTGGCAAGCCGCAGGACTGGATCAGCTTAATATCAGTATGGATAGCTTTGATGCCGCGACCTTTCATAAGATGACGGGCTTCAATAGTTTGCCGCAGCTGCTCATCGATATGGATACGCTACTAGAAACAACCGATATTAAGCTCAAAATAAACGGTGTTTTGATGGCAGAGACGGCCTTTGAAAACCTCATGGATGCCATTGGCTACGTAAAAGACAGAAAAGTCACGTATCGTTTTATCGAGTTTATGCAAACCAGTGATAATAGTGACTTGTTTTTTGCCCAGCATGCGCAGTCTGATATCATCACTGACTATCTATTGGAGCACGGCTGGCAACCACATGAGCGTGGGAGTAGCGATGGCCCAGCGGTAGAGTACAGTCATCCTGACTATGTAGGCCGTATCGGTATGATCGCGCCTTATGCCGCGCATTTTTGTGATACTTGTAACCGTCTGCGAGTCAGCAGTCAGGGTAAAGTGCATTTATGTTTGTTCGATGAAGGCAATTATGATATTCGTCCGCATCTGCAGCAAAACAATGTGCAAGGACTGGTAAATACATTACATGAGTTTATGCCGATCAAGCCTGAGCACCATCATCTGCACGACTCTAACAGTGGCATCATGCACAATCTATCAATCATTGGTGGTTAAGGTGTACAACCATTAAGCATGACAGACGACATTGAATAGCTAGAGTGCCAACGACATTTTTGAACATACTATAAAATCATATGTATAAAGGAATTTTTATGAGCAAGCCTGCTGCGGAATTTATCCCACTTAACATTGCTATCTTGACCGTATCGGACAGTCGTACGCTAGCACAAGACACATCAGGGCAGTATTTAGCCGATAGTATAGAAGAAGCAGGCCACCATCTGGCAGACCGTCAACTTATCACTGACGATATCTATAAGATTAGAGCTGTGATTAGTGGTTGGATTGCGGATCCGAAAGTCCATGCAGTGGTCACGACTGGCGGCACAGGTTTTTTCATTAGAGACAGTATGCCAGAGGCAGTAAAAGTCTTGTTTGATAAGTCTATCGATGGCTTTGGTGAAATGTTCCGTCTCATCTCAAAAGATGAGATTGGCATGTCAACGGTACAGTCGCGAGCTGTGGCTGGCATGGCGAATGGCACGGGTATCTTTTGTTTACCTGGTTCATCAGGTGCGTGTCGTACAGGTTGGGAAAATATCTTGAAGGATCAGTTTGATAGTCGTACACGTCCATGTAACTTTGTGCCGCATTTTTTGGCACAAAACCCAAGTCACGACTGATATTATCAACGATGAATAATTCAAATCTGGCAACTGGCTTGGCAGGCATTGTTATTTTGGCGGGCGGGGCATCTAAACGCATGGGTACGCCCAAAGCGGCGCTTACTTTGCCGACAGGGGAACGCTTGCTCGACTATCATGTCCGTCATGCGCTTGAGCTAAATGTGGCTGGTCCCAATCTGCCTATTATGATTGCAGACAATGGGCGCGGTTTTGTCATTGATGCAGATTTAATGCAGAACCGACCGCATTCGGCTGTTTCTCATATCCCTGATTATACTTCTAATGAGAGTGCTGAGCAGATTGATACGGCTGGTGCATTGGCCGCTATTGAATCTGCCATGCAAACGTTGTTGAAGGTAAATGGTTCAACGGCTGATTCAGTGACCATAGATAAGAGCCAGTCATCATGGCTAATGGTCATTAGCTGCGATAGTTTGATACCGGCGACTGACTTGTGGAATGAATTGCAACTGGCAAGTGTTCAAGCCGCTGATAAAAGAATAGTTTGCTTAACAGATGACAGTCACTTATACCCACTATTAGGACTTTATCAGTTGAGTATTGAGCCTGATCTAAAAGCCTATATTGATAGTGGACAGCGCCGAGTGATGCCGTTTATCAAGCCTATGGTGCAGTCCGTACCCTTTGCAAAGAGTTGGCAACACTTGACCAATTTTAATACGCCTGAAGATTTTGCACAGGCATGTACGGCTTTAAATAATTTATAAAAAGTCTATCGAGAGAAATCATAAATGAATATCAGTAGCCAAGAAAACAACCAGTCGACTTTGTCTCATTTAGACAGTGACGGTGATATCACTATGGTTGATGTCAGTGGTAAGACCGCCACGACACGTGAGGCTCATGCTGTTGGGCAAGTGCGTTTCCCAAGCGAGATTTATACCCAAATTAAAGCCGCTGATGGCATGACCAAAAAGGGTAGTATCACGCAGACGGCACATATCGCAGGTATCATGGCGGCCAAGCGTACGCATGACCTCATTCCACTGTGTCATCCATTACCGTTAGATAAGATCGGCTTGAGCTTTGAGTATGACGATGCCAGCCACAGTATTAGTGTGAGCGCGACTGTCAAAGTTACCCACAAAACAGGGGTTGAGATGGAAGCGCTAACAGCAGTCAGTGTAGCTTGTTTGACCATTTATGACATGACCAAAGCACTGTCACATGACATTGTCATTGATGGTGTTCATTTGGTTAAAAAGACAGGTGGTAAATCCGATTATCAGCACAAATAGCATCATCAGATTTTGTTTGAACACTTAGCGATATAATAAATATGAAGCTCGATAGCTTGTAATAAATGGAAGGTTTTATGAGTAATACTGATGTTATGGATAATGTTGAGGTAGAAAAAAACAGTGAATCGTTGATGACTATTAATATTCTATACTTCGCCAGTTTAGCTGATGAAGCGGGCTGTCATGAGGAAAAGGTGAGCATTGACTCATCAATGTCACTTATTGATTTATATACACAGTTGAGTCAAACACATCGCTTCAGTCGTCCACAATCAGAGCTGCGAGTGGCAATAAACGATTATTTCGCTAAGTGGACAGACCCTATTTATGATGGTGATAGTGTGGTGTTTATCACGCCAGTCGCTGGTGGCTAAATAAATGGATAGATAGGCATATAGGTGTTCATAAGTATTTAACAGACAGTAGAATAAACAGAGAAAATACATGACAGATAATGTTCATAGCCATTCGATGACGATCAAGCGTAATGTGGATGAAGTATATGCAGTCGCTGAGCGTGATGGTTTTGCTTTATTAGATGTAGCGATTGATGAAGACCGACTCAAAAAAACGCTTGATGACGATAGCTGCGGCGCATTTGTATGTTTTGAAGGTCGAGTACGTAACCATAATAATGCCACTAGCGTTGATCGTTTGACCTATTATGGCTATGAGGATTTGGCGATCAATCAGGGCCGAGCCATTATAGAAGAAGCCAAAAAGCGTTTTGAGATTACACATGCTATTGCGATACATCGTATTGGCGCGCTAGAAGTGGGTGATGTTGCCATATGGGTGGGCGTCGTGTCTGCCCACCGTTACCCCGCTTTTGATGCCTGTCGCTGGATATTAGACACGGTAAAAGCAGATATTCCTGTATGGAAGCAAGAGTATTACGAGGATGACTCATCTAAATGGCTAAGCAATAATGGGTAAGTTAGCGTTATCAGCATCTACTGGTTTGCTAGTATTATTAAGCGCCTGTACGCAAGAGAGTAGTACTGATATAGAGTCTGCTACCAACACATCTGAGTCTACCCAGACGCTACGTATCGCTGCGGCTGCCAATTTGTCTGATGTATTACCTAGTATTATTGATGCGTATCAAGCAGATAACAATTTAACTGAATCTGATATTGAAGTCACGTATAGCTCATCAGGTAAGCTATATGCGCAAATAATTGCTGGCGCGCCTTATGATATATTTTTATCAGCCAATCAAGAATTTCCTGCTAAGCTTGCGAAAGAGAAAGAGGGTAGTCATTCAAACGAGATAACACATCCTCCGTTTACTTATGCACAAGGTCAATTGGCGCTATATAGCGTGACTAAATCATTCAGTGAGCTCAATATAAAATCACTGGCTGATGCCTTTACAAATGATGCAACCGCTAAAATAACCATCGCCAATCCTGAGCTTGCCCCTTATGGTACGTCAGCTAAAGCGTTCTTAGAATCACAAAATCTCTATGAGTCTTTAAGTAAGCAAAAACGAATCATACAGGCAGAAAACATCAGCCAAGCCTTTCAGTATGCGCATACTGCTAGTGTCGATTATGGCTTTGTTGCGCAGTCTCAGCTCATCGCGATTAAAGCCAAGCCTGAGCAGTTTATGACGCTAAACTCAGACACCTATCCTGCTATATTGCAAGATGGCATCGTAATCAGTGACTCAGCTATGGCAGTAGATTTCACTGACTATTTACGCTCAACAGCAGGGCAACAGCATTTCTTACAAGCTGGCTATCTGTCTGTGCAGTAATTACATACAACACCAATTTTATCTTCATGACCAGTAGGGACGAGCAGTGACATTATGATAGATCAGTCGCTTATGTCAGATATGCTAAGTCCATTGTGGGTGAGTATTAAGCTTGCGGGTGTCACTACCTTATGCTTATTATTATTTGCTACGCCTGTAGCCTATTGGCTTGCAAAGCCTAGCAATAATAAATATATAGCACGATTTAAAGTCTTGCTTATAGGGATTATCGCTATGCCACTCGTTTTACCGCCTACTGTGATTGGTTTTTATTTATTATTGCTGCTTAGCCCTAGTGTGGGTATCGGTAAATGGTTAAGCGAGCATAATATCAGCCCATTGATATTTACCTTCGAAGGCTTGGTGATTGGTTCTATTATTTACTCATTACCTTTTTATATCCAACCTGTCTATGCGCAGTTCTTGCGTATCCCGCAAAGCGTAATGGAAGTCGCAAGCTTATTAGAGCCGAGCCGTCTCAGGCGTTTTATAACCATCGCGTTACCACAAGCGCGCATTGGTATCGTGCTAGGTAGCTTGATCAGCTTTGCCCATACGATTGGTGAGTTCGGTGTCGTGCTGATGATAGGAGGCAGTATCTCTGGTGAGACTAAGGTGATATCGATTGCGATATATGAGCAAGTCGAAGCCCTTAATTATGAGGCAGCACACATGATGTCAGGCTTCCTTATTATTATCGGTGTATTCATGGTGGTCTTGATTGCTAGTCTGAGCCGAATGAACCAGCGTTCATAAAAGTCAAAGCAACTATAAAAATAAGAGTAACTATAAAAATGAAAGCAACTAGTGCGCCCTCATTTTTCATTAGGGCGTGTCCTCATTTTAAAAATGGTAATAAAAATGAGATAAATCGCAGACAAACAAGGAAAATAGCGCAGATAATATCGAGATATTAGTCAGCTATTTGACACCGTTTGGCAAGATTTAGCCATTTTTAACCCATTTAGATAACTATCGATTGAATTGAGGACACGCCCTAGTTCCTTGCTACTCTAATTTTTGTAAATGGTATCAGGGCGCAAGCAACTTTTGAGGCAGTTAAGGCTTCTGAGTAATATCCAAATCATTTGAATATGCAAATAGAGCGGGTGCGCCGCCTGTATGCCAAAACAAAACGCTGTCAGTTTTTTTAATTACCCCTGTGCGAATCATATCTATTAGCCCGCCCATCGCTCTGCCTGTATAAACAGGATCTAACAGTATGCCTTCAGTTTGGGCAGTCAAGGCAATCGCTTCATTTTCTAATGCACCAACCACACCATAACCTTCTCCGACATAATCAGAATTCAGTATTAAATCTGACTCTGAAAACTCATAATCTGCACCGATTAACTTTGCCGTACGATTGGCGAGGGAAAGGGTGTATTGATCAAACGGAACTTTGTCCATCTCACCCTTATCAATATTGATGCCTACTATTTGACAAGGTGAGTTAAACACTTTTTTGCCAAGCATTAAGCCCGCTTGTGTTCCTCCAGAGCTCGAAGCAAAAATGATATGAGTAAAGGATAGATTCATACTTTTGCGTTGCGACTCTAGCTCCTTATAGGCTTCTACAAATGCTAAAGCACCCAGCTCGTTTGAGCCGCCATAAGGCACAACATAAGGTTTTTTGCCTTGAGTCATTAACTGTTCGACAATATCAGGAATGTCCTCTCCCTTACGATTGACACCTGCCCAGTGGATATGACAACTAAATATCTTATCTAGCAATAGATTGCCACTGGCTTGTTCAGGCTCTTTGCCACCTAATACTAAATGACACTCTAATCCCAAACTTGCAGCCGCCGCGGCAGTCTGGCGGCAATGGTTCGATTGCGCAGCACCCGCAGTAATAATCGTATCAGCACCTTTAGCCAGTGCATCACCGATAATAAACTCAAGCTTACGCGTTTTATTACCACCCAATGCGAGCCCAGTATTGTCGTCTCTTTTCATAAAAATGGTAGGCCCATCAAGCTTTTTGCTCAACTTGCTAAGCGCTACTAAAGGTGTTGGGAAGAACCCCAAAGACTCTCTAGCGATGTGACTATATTCCATATTTTATCCATTTTATAATGAAAGAGATGAGTGATAAGTGTAAATCATATTCATGGCTGGCTGTATTAAAATATATGAGTTTAAAAAGCTGACCATAAACCAAAAATCCCCATGCAACATTTAACGTTAGCATGAGAATTTTTTAGACATACAGTTATTTAGAAGTGCAGTTTAACCAATGCGCTAGGTGCATTTTGGGTCTTATCACTACCATATTTATTTTTCCAATAGCTGTATTCCATACCTACTTCTAAGCGATTATCAATGCCTAGTACATCCTGTAAGTTATATTTTATTTGCGGATTGATATGTAATTGGTCTTTTAGATCATCGTTATTAAAGGAGTAATCAACATATCCATCTACGACGATGTTATTTTGCTCCCAGCCATACGTCAACGTGATTTGCTGGTCGTCATCTGTATTGTCATTGAAGGCATGATACAAAGACGCTGAGGCATATTTCATACCTGGAATAGGCACATTTAAATCTGCACCAATACCGACTAGATAGTTATCTTGGCTAAAGCCTGTACTGTTTGAGCCAAACTCATACTGACCTGCTAGGTTTACCTGCTTAATAAAACTGTCATTAAAGATTTGCAGCTTAAATTTAGGCGCGAACTCACCATAAGTTTCTTTATATTTATTATTTTCACTATCGCTAGCCCCTTGATGTCGATCGACAAAGAAAAATACGCCGCCCCAAGTGTGGTTAGAAGCATGCTCCAGTGTGATGGTGGTTAATTCACCATCTTCTACCAGCTCATAATCCTCACCATAGAGTACAGACAGACTGGTATCGGTAAAGAGCATCTCTGCATGGCTGTTGCTCATCGCACCCAAAGCGACAATAGCTATTAAAGCTGTAGCCAGTGGTTTAATAGAGAATAGATTTTTCTTAAAGTTACGTTTAGATGTTTGAAGCGTCAGGGGTAGGTTTGCAGATAACTTATGATGCACAGTAATAATACTCCTTTATATACAATCGTTGGTCTTAGCAGGCTAGATATCAAGGTAGGAAATAGCTTTGATTTTCTATCAACAGGTATCTACCTTGCTAAGGAGAAAACTCAGTTAACTTTTAGTAGAAATGAACCATAACGAAGATGAATACGCCAAATATAAGCGTCTCCTATGTTGCAAAAATTCCTATAATCACTGTGATTTTATTGCAACATTTTTTAACACTCTGAAACAGTTAAGCATTTTTTATAAGCACTGACAATACAAAATCCTTTAAGGATTAGGCATAACAGGGCATTCTAAGTTTTTGATATTGGATAAGTTTTTGATTTAATTAACATAACTGACCAAATGGTCAAGAAAATTAATTTTGTAAGGAAAAATGAGTATATAAATAGCTGTGCTGTCTGATAAATAGCGAAAGACGGTGTCGTCTGAGACAAGATTAAACGTGATTGATAGGAAGGATAGTGATAAATAGAGGTGGGAAAGACGATGGAGGGCTAAGTTGCAGGTGCTTAATGAATGATGTCTAATACATAGATCTATATGAAATGTAATAGATTCTGATTTTTAAATTAAGTAGTAGTTCAGAATATTTAGACACAAAAAAACCTCAAACAATCTAATGTTTGAGGCGAAACTTGCTTAAACTCGAAAGTCTAAATTCGTTTTAAATATGGCGCAGCGGACGGGACTCGAACCCGCGACCCCCGGCGTGACAGGCCGGTATTCTAACCAACTGAACTACCGCTGC
>NZ_JBVFXW010000024.1:0-51044 GCF_055522395.1 Psychrobacter sp. TPE 89C | reverse complement strand
ACTTGTGCTCGAAAATCTGCTGAGTAGGTCATCTTTTATATTTCACTTTGCTTGGTTTAAAAGTATTGTACCTTTTCTATTTTGGACTGACTATAGTATATCAACGGGCGTAAATACAAGTGGAATTGGTATTAAAGTAAATAACGATAACAACTTTATGAATGCTGGTATAGAAGCTGTACTAGAGCAGTTATTTGAGAATAACGGTAGATTATCTGATCCAGAAATTTTGAATCGGTTATACGGTTCAATAGCGAATTTCAGGCATACAAATTCAGAAAGTAGCAATTGGGTAGCAACCGTTATCAAAAACATAAATGCAGTAGAATCCGAAGAAAGCCATTTAAATGAATAAATTAATACTGAGCTTAGCTTTTTTGCCAATAATAATAGCCTGTAAGCCTGCACTACAAGATTATGATGAATATTATGGCGCAGGTTTTATCAATGTGGATGAGGCTTTGTGGCCGTTTGAACATACCACGCCTTATCCATTTACTGTACCTTATGGTGAGATATCATGTGACTTTCATCCAAACTTTGGGCGTGAAGTATATTTCGCGCCAGATGGTTTTACCGATGAATCTTATATTGGTACACCACTTAACCAAGCAGCAGCCAACTCCTTAAAACATGCTGATATGCGTTCAAACGTGCCATACAGAGTTAAAAAAGATATAGACCTTAGTACGGCTGTAAAAATAGGTTTAAAGCTATGTGATGAGAATAAGGAGCTATTAGAGAGTAATAAAAGTTAATTAATTATTAATCTTTAAATTTAAGCTACGTGATGCCCTCAACCTTAGTTTCCTTATTCAAAACAGTAACAATTAAATGAAAAATATACGGATTAACAATGAAAAATAAAATTATATCTTTAGTCGAAAAGTACCAAGATAGCATTCATTTTTATCAAAAATCTAGTTATTCGGAAGCTCAATTAAGAATAGATTTTATTGATCCGCTTTTCAGTATCCTAGGATGGGATATCAGTAATAGCAAAGGTAATTTAGCTAGTGAAAGAGAGGTGCTAGTAGAAGAAATACTAAAAGATGGTGCTAGTACTCATGGCAAAAAGCCTGATTACACATTTCGCTTATTTTCTGAAAGAAAGTTCTTTGTCGAGGCTAAAAAACCGAGTATTAATGTTGTAGAAGGGGCAGAAGAAGCAAAGCAAATAAGAAGATATGGGTTTACGGCAAAACTCCCAATATCAGTATTGACGAATTTTGAGTACTTAGTCATTTATGACTGCTCAATGCCAGTTATTGAGAACGATAGTGCAAGTCACTCGGTAATAGCGAGATATCATTACACAGAGTATCCTGAAAAATTAGACGAGATACTGTTAAGACTTGGTAAAGATAGTGTTTATGGAGGAAGTTTTGATGATGAATGGAAGGATATTGAAAATAAAATACAGAAGCTAAACGTCAATACTTTGTTTCTTATGCAAATAAATGAATGGAGGTTACGCCTTGCAGAAGACTTCATCGCTATAAAATCAGATATGCCTGAAGAGCTTTTAAATAATATGGTACAAGCATATTTGAACAGTATTATATTTTTAAGAGTTTGCGAAGATAGAGGGATTGAAACGCCTTACACACTGTTAGGTCTAGCAAAAAATTACAATCATAAGAAATTAGTTGTCAAGCTAAAAGATGCTGATAAAAGATATAACGCAGGACTTTTCAATCTCTCATTTACAGATGAGTTGTTCAATGATAAGAAGTCATATCTATGGAAAATCATATATCAACTGTATTATCCAGAAAGCCCGTTCTCTTTTTCAGTCCTTCCTTCTGATATATTAGGTCAAATTTATGAGATTTTTCTTGGGAGTAAAGTGCATGTTGAGTCTGGAGTCCTTAGTGTAGTCCCAAAGGATGTTGATAGAGATATTGTCACAACACCCACATTTATTATTAAAGAAATTATAGAAAATACCGTACTTAAATATTGCGAAAAATTATCTATTGAGCAAATTTTAAGTTCTAAATTCTCTGATATCGCTTGTGGATCAGGGGCGTTTCTACTAGAAGTATTTGAAACCTTGCAGGATATAGTTACTCAAAAATACCTATCCGAAGGTGATATGTCCAAACTCGAAATAATTAGCAAAGATACCTATAAGCTGAAATATCAAGTTAAACAGCAAATTTTAACCTCCTGTATTTACGGTATAGATAAGGATTATAACGCCACTAAAGCCACTCAGTTCGGTTTGCTTTTGAAGCTGCTTGAGAATGAGAATGAAAATACAATAACCTCTCCAGCACTACCGAGTCTTGATGAAAACATACTATTTGGTAATAGTTTGGTTGATCCAAGCTATATTGAAGAAGAAAGTATAGAAGTGCTACAAAATATAAATCCTTTCTCATTTGATGGACTAAGTTTTGATGTAATTGTTGGAAATCCACCCTATTTATCTACAGAACATATCAAGTCTTCTACATCTAAAGTGGAGGTAGATATTTATAAGAATCAGTATAGTGTTGTAAATAAGCAGTATGATAAATATTATTTGTTCATTGAAAGAGCTATCCAGCTTTTAAAGCCAAATGGTTATCTGGGGTATATCGTTCCTTCAAAATTTATAAAAATTGACTCAGCTAAAAAATTAAGAGAGTTATTGGCAAAAGATGGTTTTTTGAAGTCAATAGTATATTTTGGAAGGCATCAGATATTTGATGATAAAACTACATATACAGCATTACTATTTGGTATAAAAAATAAGCAACCTGATTATTTTATATTCTATGAAGCTTTCGATCTTAAAAAATGGAAATTGAAAGAACCTGAGCTGATTATGAAAATAGCGAAAGAAAAGAGTAAACAAGCAATATCTGAGGAAGAAGGTAGGCACATTTTAAAAATGGCAGAACAGGCTGCACGCAAAATTTTTCATGGATTTATACACAATAGAGATGTCTTAGATGACAAGGTTTGGAATCTAAGAGAACAAGATATATGGTATGTATCTAATTTATACAGCCGAGGCACGAGTCTTGAAACTATAGTAGGTAGAGGTAGCGTAGGTAATGGTATTCAAACGAGTGCAACGGATGACTATATTCATAAACCTATAAGAGAAGAAGATAATCTGGTTTTCTTTGAATACGAAGGAAAGGAATATGGTGTAGAAAAGGAGCTGACTAGACCTTATTACGATACCAAGTATCAAGAGCCTTCTGACTCCTTTTATACCTACCAAGATGTTAAACCAAATTCTTTCGTTATATACCCGTATAGAAATAATGGTACTAAAGTACAGTTAGTTGATATACAGAATTTGAAGATAAATTACCCTTTTCTTTACTCATACCTTCAAGACATTAAACATATATTAAAAAACCCAAAGAGGAGTGTTAAACCAGATGCAAAGACAGATAATGAATGGTATCGATACGGCCGACATCAAGCGTTAGAGAATTGTGATGTGGAGCAAAAAATAATTGTTGGCGTTTTATCTCAAGGCAATAAATATTCTATAGATAATAAAAGAACTTTTATATCATCAGGTGGAACTGCGGGTTATTGCTATATAAATGTGCCTGACAATAGTAATTATTCCATATATTACATACAAGCCGTTATAAACTCTAAATATCTTGAAAAATTCGCTTTTATTACAGGCAGTATTTTTAGGGGTGGCTATATTTCTAGAGGGACGAGTATACTAAAAAAAATGCCTATCCCAACAATTGACTTCGAGAATGTAGAAACAAAAAAATTACATGATGATATTGCTTATATTCAGCAGCAAATGAACCAAACCTATGGATTAATAATAAATCTTGAACATGAACCTACGAAGCAAAAACCCCTTGAGAGAAGGTTTAAATCCTTTGATAAACAGATGAAGATAAAATTGAAACAACTATTTAATTTTAGTCAAGACGAGAGCATTCCAGAAATTGAAGAACTCTATTCTTGAGACTGGGCAGCTTAAACATAACTTAGTACGCCTAAACTTGAATATTATAATATTAATTTGTCTCAAGTTTAGTAGTAGGTATTCTAATTATTTATTAATTTTTTTGATGTTTACTACGCTGTATTGTGTTGCATAGCTCAAGAGTAAAGCAATACTTAACAGACTCTAACCTGATAAAGTATAGTGGTAAAATATTTTAAATATATCGTTGTAAAATTTACCACCATGCCTTAGAATGTTGTAAAAACAGGGTTTCAGGTGGTAAAGTAATGAACGAATATGATGTATTTTTAAATTTAGCAGAACTTGTTTTGAATGGTGACGACAATAGTGCTGCTAAATTTGCTCGACAGAACCTCATGAAGGTTGCCAAACGATATCCAGAATTGAATGATAGGATTTTGAAAATAATCAAAGAAAGCAGAGATTCAAAAGTCACTAGAAATGTTAGGTTTGCTAAAACACCTTTACCTGTAGATCAGGATAGCAGACTAGAATTAATCAAAACGTCTGTTACTTCGAAGGTTCTTCCAGAGACAAAATGGCCTGACAAAGTTCAAACAGTATTGGAAGAAGTAATTAATGAGCGAGATTTCGAAGAAAAGTTAATTTTAGCTGGTCTTGAGCCTATAACTTCTTTGTTGTTTGTAGGTCCTCCAGGGGTTGGAAAAACCTTAGCGGCTGCTTGGTTAGCGTTGATGCTTAACAAACCTTTTTACGTACTTGATTTATCAGCGGTAATGAGCAGCTATCTTGGTAGAACAGGTAGCAACATTAGAACAGTGCTAGATTTCGCTAAATCTCAGTCTGCTGTACTTTTACTCGATGAATTCGATGCTATTGCAAAGCGACGTGACGATAATGGAGAAATAGGAGAACTTAAAAGATTGGTCACAGTATTATTGCAAGAAATTGAAAACTGGCCTAGTAACGGCATGCTAATTGCTGCTACTAATCATGAGGAACTTCTAGATCCCGCAGTATGGCGTAGATTCAACAAAACTGTGTCTTTCCCTTATCCAAGTTATGATGATATTTTAAGCTTCTTAAAAACTAGTTTGAATGAAAGTCTTGAGGACAATTCAGTTTTTTATCCTTTAGGCATAATATTTGTTGGTGATACTTATGCTGGCATTGATAAAGAGATAAAAAACCTGAGAAAGAAAGCGGTCTTAACTAACATGCCTCTAGAAACATTAATAAAAGAGTATGTGAATGAGGCAGACAAGCACATGGATAAGAGTAATAAGGAAAAGATGAAGATATTAGCGAAGAAATTGTTGGATGGCGGTGTTAGTCAGAGAGAAACAACTAAAATTACAGGTATTAGTAGGCCTACTCTTAGCAAAATGGTCTAGAATATTTATTCTAAGTTCTAACTCAAGTAAACTTCACTATTAATCAACAATTATTTATCAACAATGAATCAGTAGTGTAGATATATTATAAAAAAGTCTTAATGATTAAAAAAGGAGGGTTAGATATGGCTAGAGAGAAGAACTTTTTAGTTGGTAATGGGGAGAGGTTGATTTCTACAGAGATAAGAAAAACGGGAGGAGGAACAAAAAAAAGCCCTTACAGTTTTGATGAGGCCAAAGATAGGCTTTCTTTTCAATTAGAACAGCTTATTAGTAACATATCTGCGCTTCCAAGCGAAGCTAAGCCTAATAATGAGGCCGTTGTCTCAGTAACTTTGCATCCAAGGTATGTTTCAAAAAGCGACCATCCCCAAAAGTTTTTTGAGTCTCAGGAATTAATTGCAGTTGGGAGCAAGTCTAAATATATTAAGCCTGAAAAATGGGGTACTAAAAAAATTCCTGATGAGGAGTCATTAACTGACATATATTATATAAAATCCTCAATTTCAAACCTAAGTAATTTTTTACATACTATTGATGACTTGTCTGAAAATGAATTAAACAAGACTATATGCTACTTTGAGCAGTTCAATATAGATTCAAGTATAGAAAAGTTTCAAGGAGATATTAATGGTTATAGTGATAAAGGAAACGTGTTGCTAGAATGTGTACTTCACAATGGCTCATCCGAAAACATACTTTCTGAATTTTTCGAGTACTTATCAACACTAGATAATCAGATTGAATATAAAGTTGGCAAAGTCAGATCGGTTGGTCACTTGGGTTTCGTGCCAGTTATGACTAACTCAAAAAATCTAGAAAACATTGGTAAATTTAGCTTTTTAAGAGCATTTAGAAAAATGCCAGAGTTGAGGCCTTTTCGTCCTCCGTTAACCAGAACTGTGGACGATCAATTATCTGAACTACCTGCGAATGTTTTATTTAAAGGCATTAAAGCCGTAGTTTTTGATGGCGGTTTATCAGAAACCTTGCATTTACCTAGCTATATTAAGTATGAGGAAATGGCAGGGATTGGAAAACCTCTTGAAGAACTTACTCGACATGGGTTAGCTGTTACAGGTGCTTATCTATTTGGTCATGTAGATAGGATTGATCGTTTAAACTCTATTTCAAATGTCACTCATGTTCGTGTTCTTGGAGAGAAACATCTTAATCCTCAAACTATGGATGATGTCGATTTGTATGACGTAGTTGATGGTATGGTTGACTACATGAATAAGGAAGGTCCTGATTTAGTTAATATTAGTTTAGGTCCTGATTGTGCGGTAGATGATGACGAGGTTACCTACTGGACAGCTAAGCTTGATAGTTATGCTGCTAAAGCAGATGTTTTAATAACTGTTGCTGCTGGGAACAATGGCGAAGATTCTAGAATAGGAAGTCTTCATAGAGTCCAGATACCCTCTGACGGGGTTAATATATTAAGTGTTGGAGCGGCAGACTCAACATGCAATAACTGGAAAAGAGCTTCTTATAGCGCTATGGGTCCAGGCCGAAATCCTGGAATAATTAAGCCCGATATATTAGCCTTTGGTGGAAGTACTGATAACTATTTTAGGGTCCTTGATACTTATAACGGCAAGTTTGTGCTTAACAAACAACAGGGGACAAGTTTTGCTGCACCTCTGGCAATGAGACATGCTTCTTTTATAAAAGGTAGCTTTGGATCTAACGTTTCTAACTTGGCCTTAAGAGCTATACTTATACATCAATCTCAAATGAACAAATTTACTCACGAAGAGGTAGGTTGGGGTAAGTGCCATAATGATACTAATCATGTTGTTACTTGTGATGACAACGAAGTAACTGTAATTTATCAAGATACTTTAGGTGTCGGTCATCTTACAAGATTACCATTGCCTTTGAACGATATCGAGCTTAATGGAAAGGTATCTATAAAATGTACTGTTATATCGAAAACAGATGTAGATCCTGACTATGCTGCTGCTTATACGAAAAACGGATTTGAAGTTGTATTTAGACCTGATGCTAGCAGATATAGTAGTGATAAAAGCGAGCATCCTGAATCTAAATCCTTTTTCCCAAATGATAAACCATCTCAATCAAGTGAACACACAATGAAATCTCAAGCTGCGAAGTGGGAGTGTGTCAGAAAAGCGGAAAATAGGTTTGATGGCAGTAAACTTTTTAACCCAGTGTTTGATATTAGTAGTCATCATAGAGATAAAGGCCAAGATGAAAGTGATAAGCAGCCTATAGAGTTTGTTTGTGTTATTACTATAAGGTCAGAGGAAGATAGAGATTTATACAGTGAGGTAGTAAGAAAATATAGAAATATTCTTAACCCATTAACTCCACAACAAACGGTTCAAATCAGTAACTGATATAATTCGTAATGACTAAAACTGACAGATATAAATATACCAGTTTTAGTCATCTTTAATAAAATAAATTTCAGCTAAAGGTGAAATTACTAATTAGTTTTTTCTTTGCCTTCTAGATTTCAGCTTTAACCAGATATCAAATAAGCCATCTCTCTCTTTTTTGCCTATCCCTAGTGCTTTAAATATTATTTCTCCTTGATTTTTGAGTACCGCCTCATGGTTTCCTAGCTTAATTTCTTCACTAAGATCATGAATATTAAATTTTAAGCCTTTTGGAACAGGGATGAATATTTTTTCAATCTCAGAAGGAACAAGCTCCAAGACTCCACCACCATAAGATCTACCTTCTAACTCGGCATAAATAGCTGTTAGTGGATTAATGAAACAGTAAGCAAGCAAGTCGGAAGAAATATCAGATTTTATTCTGTACGCGGTGTCTGTAGTATAAGCTTCCATTTCATTAAAAATGAGCCTAGGAAACTCATGAGAACGCTTGAGCATACCTAAATTTGTAGTATATACGGAAGGTACTTTGTACCAAGGTTTTCTAATTCTACATTTATATCTAGTATGTAGCTTTTGCTGTTCACCTAACTCAATATATTCTTGAACCTTATCTGGCAAATCTTCAAGCGACTCTTCAATATACAAAAAGTTAGTTGGCAACCCTTGCTCACGATTAGCTCTATGTTGTTCTTCATCGTATATAACTCCCTTACAATGCTGACTCTTTCCAAACATGCTATGAGCATATTCTTGTAGGCTGTATTCTTTTACAGTACTGTCATCAACTAAGAAAAAGGCGTTTGCACCAGTAACAATACCTACGTCAACACTAGCTATATCTTTAAACTGATGAATGTTTTCATCGCTGGTTATTCGACTAATCAGTAACCACTCCTCATTCGTAAGTAGTCCTTTAGTCCATTTACCATTAGCTGTTTCCTTACCTATTTTGTTAGTTTTAGCAAATATTTCATCAGGATTTTGGTTCAAAAACTCTAAACCCTGCACTTGTTGGATTCCTATACCTTCTGAAGGCTCGTCAACACTATTTTTTTTCTGAGCGAAAACGATAACTGCCCCTTGCAGGGTGTCCTCAAACCATATTTCCTTTGGGTCAATAATTAATATTTTACTGCAAGTTTTTTCAAGATACTCTCTTAAAGGACGTGCATGGGTAACGTGGATTATTTCAGACGGTATAACCATACCTAATCTACCGTTGTCTTCTAGAAGCTCGATAGAGGCTAGAATAAAGGAGACCCAAGCGTTTGTATGTTTTGTAAATTTCAACTCCAATCGTTTGAATATAAGCTCAGCCTGTTGTTGAAAGAAGGGTTCTAGAAACTGATATCTAATAAAAGGTGGGTTACCAATTACAGAAGAGAATCTTACTGTGTTACTACTCATTCCTTCATTTGCCCAGCTTAAAAAATCTTGATTCATAACATCAGTGTTTTTAAAGCCTAACACCTCAGCTTTAGAAGATGCTTTCTTAGCTTCCTCTTCAATTATTTCAAAAGCGGTTATATCAATAGAGTGATGAATCTTTGCATTTTTCAAAGCTTGAATAAAGACCCCATCTCCACAACTAGGCTCTAAAACAGATGTACTAGAGTCTCTGATTGTCCAGTTTGCTATATAATCAGCTAAATGCTGAGGTGTATAGTAACCACCTCTTAATTTATCAGCAGTTTGATCAGACTTAAATTTCACTATAGAAGACCTTCAATTGTTTGTACTTGGTAATAAGATAGGGATTAGAAAAGTTATTGGCTCTTTATATTATCGGCAACCAATACTCTTTTTTATTAAAAACTATTTTAGACATCTCTTCATCACAAGGCTGGACAGTTATTGTCTTTAGTATTTTTAACTGAATGTCAACTTGATGAAAATAAGCCATACCCAGTTGCAGCCATTGTAAACTCTCTTTTGAAGACAATGGTTTAGGCTTGTTATAAAACTCAATCATCTTCTGCTCAAGATCTTTTTTCTTAAGTTTCCATACCTCTTCTTCACTTGGTTTATCACAAACTAGATCCAATTCATAAGTTTTATTCAAAAAAGTTATAAAACCATATAGAGCGCTGTATTGACCGTGTTTAACCATTAAGTAGCCATCCACATGCTCTTGTGTTGGCTTATTTAAGCTCTTAACTCCATACTCTATACAAAGACCTACCGCTGGTTGTAAAGCTAGCCTAACAGACTTTATTGAGGTTCTACGTTCAAGAAGTTTTTGTTCTAGAAAATTGTGATAATCATCTATGCAACTAGGTACTTTATTGTCAAACTTTGCTAGTAGATTGACGATACGCTCTTGCTCGGCAACCTGTGCTTTTGCAGCAGAATCAATAGTAATCTGCTTAGTTATAATCAGCCATCGCAACACAGTTAGATGTTCACGTAAGCCATTTGGCTTAAATTCTTGCACTAATGAACTATAACTGGGTATCTTGTGCCAAACCTCATCACAACGAATAAAGAAGTAGATGAACTTATTATGTTTTAAGGCAGCCACCATACTACCTTTACAATCTGCAAACCATATAATAAAGTCAGAATAAGCTTTTTTAATCTCGTTAGAAGTTAATAAATGAGCGTTCAAATCGGCTTCGTGTAACAGTCTCTTTAGCCAATAGCAATCTTGGCATTGCTTTCCCATTCCTGCTGGCATCAGCTTGCTACAGTTTGTACAGGGTATTTCGCCAAACTCATCACATTTTCTACAAATCCTGCCTTGCTCTGTATCAATCAATTCCCTATATTTATGACATAGAGCACAAATTTCCATGACGTGCTTTTGATAACAACTTGTACAGATAGCTTGACCATGCGATATTTTTGAGTACCTACTAATATTTCGTTTTAATTTACCACACTCAAAACATTGCTTTTTGATCTTAAAGTGGCCTTGATAGCAAATTTGACATACTCGTCCATACTCCGTGTTAGCACCATCTTTGATAGCGTCTCCACCACAACGAATGCAAGGCTCTTTCATGCGACAGTCGGTACAAACACCAAAATCTTCTTTTTTATGCAAGCGATTCATACTACCGCATTTACTACAAGGCTTTTTAATAAACCATGTTTTGTAGCAGTTGGCACAATACGATTCATTCTTATAACGCCTTTGGATTTTGACGTTTTTATTAGCACATTGATCGCATCTAGTCGTGATCTTTTCTGAGACTTTTTTCATAGTTTTCTGTCATCTTCATTTTACGATTTAATCTATTCCAAGATGCTCTAACTGCCTTTGGCGAAGTAGGTTGCAGATCTTCTTCTTGCGCCACATATTTGCGCGTAGGCATTTTAGGTAGCTGGTCATAGACTTGATAGAATGCTTTTGGTATCACAGTACGTTTTGACCACTGGAAGCTATTTTGAGTAATCTTTAACTTTTGGCAACAGCGTACCCAATCCTTAGAGGTTATATTAAAAATACAAAAGGCGTGTTCAAGCAACACTGCTCTTTCCTCAATGGGGAGATAGTCAAATCTTAAAGCAGTTTTTGGTAGTGACAAACCCCTAATATCGATACCAAATTTAAAAAGCAATTTTGCAAACATATAGTTAGGATGTCTTAAGGCTATTCTTACTAAATTGATTGAGAATATTAGATAGTCAAACCAATCATTCATACTAACCATCTTGTCTAAAACAATCCCTTGCTTATCATGAAAAACCTTATCTGCCTGTAGCTGGAACTGATAACTTGCCTCGGTGACCACTAATTTTTTATCTACTACGCCAAGCTTGCTACGACAAAGATGACAGTGGTTTATAAATCTTTGATCGGTATTTATCAATTGCGGCTGGTAAGGCTGATTGCAGCGTAAGCAATTTATTTGCAAAAGTTTTCTATGTTTAGTGCAGCAAATTGACCATGTAAAACGCCACTGTAGCTTTAGATAAGCGGTCTTACTGTTCTCAATGCAATCAGGGCAGTGAGGATAACCAACTCGTGAATAACGATTTCTTTTTGACAAAGGCTGCGTCCAAAGCAAAGGCGTTTTACTGCTTACATCGTTACCTGTTAGTTGTGAAAAATTAATAAGGGTCTGACTAGCAAATTCATCCGCAGTGGTTTTTGCTAATACAGCCATGTCTGCATGAATAGTAGGGTCAATATGATTGAACCCTTTGTCAACATCGTAAGTCCAAATACGGTAGTTAGGCCAAAAATAATAGACCAGCGTTTGAGGACTGCAACCTTGATTAAGAGCAGCCCTTACTAGCCATGATGTTAGACTTTCACCTTCTAGTAAGGGAGTCGCAAATGTCAGTGGTTTTATCCGATAATTTTGCGTAGCCCTTTGGTTGGTCTTAACCATGACTTATCCTCAATCATTTTTATAGTAATACTCTCTTCACCCGATTTGATAGCTTCAATAGCACACTCGTTTATTAATCTTTTTACATTACCTATATTGCCGCCACTAATACTGTAAATTAAATTTAAAATAGAGGTTTCCGTGAGGTTTGAAGGTTTTTTCAGAGGTAATATTTTCTCAAAACTACCTACAAGCCGTTTAAACTCTTTATCGTTCTGCCAAACAGGTAACTCTGCTACGTCAAATCGACTAGCGTGTTGAGGATCTGTATGTAAGATACGCACAGCATCTTTAGTGCCACTAAGCACAATGGGCAGTTGTAGCGCGTTACAAAGGTACTTAATAGCATTCATAATCAAGCGTTGCTGTCTCGCTGTTCCTGTTAACATCGAATGAACTTCATCAATGATTAGTATTTTTACATGAGTTTCTCTTAGGGTATGAACCACTTGAGCGCGTAAAACACCTGCTGAATCGCTTGATCTGTAAGGTAGCGCAAATGAATCAATTAAGCTGATGTATAAGTCTTTCTCGTTTGCTGATGGTGGTGCTTGTATCAAGCAAACAGGTATAACCAAATGCTCATCACTATAGCTTTCACCAAACCTTTCGGCAAAATCTTGAATAATAGTCGTCTTGCCATTATTAGAGTCACCAATGAGCAATAAGTTAGGCATTCGGTGCTGTTTTACCTTATTCATCAAATCTTGCATAACCTCTAAAACTTGATTCGCTCGGCTATAACCGATCCACCTTGGCGTATCAATAAACTCAATACGCTCACTATCTGGTAGAAAAGCAATGTGCCTAAATGTCTTGTGGATATGATCGTAAGTGGCATCTGTCATTATCTTATATCCTCAAAGAAGTCTAAGTCATCATCATCATCGTCATTGACTGATTGCGCTGTATTGAGAGCGATATTGACTTGGGTAAAATTATTTTCATCTTTTAAAGGCTGGTGTATCTCTTGAGATTTGGTATGAAGTTTTTTACGTTGTTCTTGTCTGCGCGATGTCGTAGTATTTTTTTCTGATGACTCTACCAATGATTGCATGTCTTCCCATGCTTGATAGATTAATGCCTCATTAACCGTTCCAGACTGATTTTTGACCTCTTTATACAGAGCTTTATATTCCCATAAGCTCATTGCTGGTAGCGCTTGGTTTGCTAAAGGAATATTAAAGTAGGTTTTTAGTACAGGATCATAAAACCAAATAATACTGATATCTCTTGGATCTTGACGAAAAGTGAACTGTCTCTTTTTCTTAGTGTCATTATCTGTTTGGTTTATAAAGTGATTTAAGCTGGGGTCGTAGTAAGTTAAGCCGCCAATATTAACGCCATTTCTTTGAATGGTACGCTCAACACTTGGTAGAAAATCTAACAATAGTGTTTTATGGTTCGATGGTAGAGCAGGTATGCCTATCCCTTCGTTAAAATCGTCACCAAACAAGCCAATCTGCCACTGCTGTATTGGCGTTTTATTAATACCGCTATGTACAGTTTGATGATAAATTTTTGTAATATAGGTCACAAACCATAGCTCAAACTCATGTAGCGTTAAGACAGCTTTCTTCTCAGAGTTATAATTGTCCTTTTGCTTAATGTTTGAGAAAGTAGTTCCAGGAAGCTCATGTACTTTTTTCATTAAAGTACCAATTAAGCGTTCAATATGACCACCAAATTCAGGACGCGCAAGTGGTCTAAACTCAAGATCTATACCGTGAAAAGCACAAGATTTTTGCAAACTCTCAGCTCTAAAGTCTGAGCCATTATCGACATGAATTTTTCTTGGCATACCAAAAACATCCCATGTGACATCATTTAGGCCAAACTCCAAAAGTAAATCAGTTTTAGGTAATACACTTCTTGAAATACACATACCTACAGAGGTCACAGATGGGGCATCAAGTGCGATGTAATAGCCTGTGATCATACGACTATAAACATCAATAGCCACCGTAATAAACGGTCTACCAATAGGCTTTCTATACTTGTCATCAACTAAGATAATGTCTACTGGTGTATGGTCAATTTGAATAACGCTAAGCGGGTAATCTGCATTAGGAAATACGCCTGCCTTTGGTGTAAATTTATCTTTAGCTTTTTCACGATATCCGCGACCTCTTAGAAAATCGCGCTCACTGATCCTTTCGATACGTCTGCGAATAGTATTTTTGCTTGGTTTTACAATTGCTTTTTGATGACAGCGTTTAAAAACCTCTCTGATGGTGGCCTCAACCGATGGTCGCTGTATGCTTAGGTAATGCTCACTTATTACATCATCTATCAGTTTTTCTAGTTTGTTTGATATTCGACCTTTACCATCTTGCCACCCACGTTTTTTGTCAAGCAATGAGGCAATAGAGTTTGTTGATTTATAAGCTTTAACCCAACGCTTTAGTGTTCTTGCAGACACCTCCGTTTCAGTAGCGCGTCTCTCATACCCACGATCACCCGTATATTCATCATAAGCACCACCTATTAATGGTTTAATTGCTAAATATTTTTTTTGAGCTTTTTGCCAATCTTCGTCACTGATTTCATTTAAATCGACTTGTACTGAAACATCGCTAACACTCGTGACATTACGAAATTCGTGGACGCTTAAAACATTGTTTTTTAGGGTTGATAGATTCTTAAATACAGCTTGATTAATATCCTCAAGATACTCTACTAGTTGGTACTCTTTATTATCAGAAACTCTTTTATAGACACCTCCTAATGTCATTTGGATATAATCGCGTTCAATAGCATCAAAATGATGATTAACTTCAACCCCTAGTTTATTATCTATTAGGCTGTACTCATCCTCATAGGTATTCATACCATATCTCCAATTCTTCGCTACGAATGTCACTCCAAATATTAAATCCAATCATTTTGTTTGCCATCAAATACCAGATTAGATGTTTACCTTGTTGTCTATATAAATGAGACTTAAAATAGCGTTCTAGTATATATTCAACAGTAGTACAGCCTCTTTGTTCTATATCTTTTAATATAGCTCTAAGTTCTTCGGGTACAACAGAAGTATTCTTATAACGCATCAAGAAATTAATATTATCAAGAGCTAAGTGATGGATTCTATCCTCATCATAGATAGCAAACTTAAAGTCTTGCTCCCTACAAAATACGATAGTTGCTTTCCATTTATCAGACCAGTCACGCCAGTTTTCTTGCCATTCTTTCTTAGGTTTTACTTCAACTATCAAAGACTTCCCTGTATCGGGAGCCATCTGAACAAAAAAATCAGGCGTGTACTCATAATTTCTACCATTTTTCTTAAATGGTATCGCTATTGGCTGTGGAACTATGTCAATAACATCATTCTTAAATGAATGGTAAATAATGAAATCACGTTCTAATGAGGATTCAAAAGCAATCGGTGTTCCTTTGAAAGAAACATTGCCTGATATACTTCTACGAGTAGGTTTTATTTTTCTAACTTGTTTCATAAATAAAATGACACCTATTGTTGGTAAATAACCACAATATGACAGCTATTTAGGGTAATAGCATGACATTTATTATGGGTTATTATGGCATAAAAGCCTGTATTTGTGTTTGATTCATGACATTAATTATGGAATCTGACAGCGGTTCACGTCCAAAACCTGGTGAGATTACCCTTGCGAATAAGGGTGTGTTATTCCTTGATGAATTGCCAGAGTTTGATCGTACGGTGTTAGAGGTGTTGCGGCAGCCATTGGAAGCCAAGCAGATAACCATCAGCCGTGCCAATTCACAAATGACTTTTCCTGCAAATTTTCAATTGGTCGCTGCCATGAATCCCTGCCCATGTGGTTATGATGGCGATACATCAGGGCGTTGCCGCTGTCGACCCGAGCAAATTAAACGCTATCAAGATAAACTATCAGGACCACTATTAGATCGCATTGATTTGCATATCACCGTGCCTGCTTTACCCATTGCTGACTTGCAAAATGCTCAAGCAGGTGAGACCTCTGAACAAGTGCGTGTTCGAGTTATTGCTGCTCATAAGCATCAGATGCAGCGACAACAAAAGGTCAATAATGAGCTGAGTCCTAGCGAGACTGATAAATATATCCAACTAGGAGAGGGTGAGCAGCAGCTATTACAACTCGCACAGCAGCGCCTAAATTTGTCCGCCCGTGGCTACCATCGAGTATTGCGAGTAGCGCGTACCATCGCCGACCTTTCTGACAGTGTAGATATAACGAGTGTCCATGTATCCGAGGCACTCAGTTATCGTAGCAAGTGACTTTATTCCCACAAGATGAGCCACACATTCCCACAAGATAAGTTCCGCAAGGTAAGCCACAAAAGATGCGACTAACCTTGTGGAGATTTTTGAGATTATAATTATTTAAGCAGATAATCTTGCAGCGCCTGAAAGCTATCAAATGCTTCGGTAGGATTTAACTCACGAATATCCTGCCCGTAGTTATAGCCATAAGACAGCCCAAGCGTGTCCATATTGGCATTTTGTCCGGCTAAGATATCGTTTCTAGAATCACCAATCATAACGGCTTGTTCTGGAGGAACGTTTAATGCTTCACAGACATGCAATAGCGGTGCCGGATCAGGCTTTTTAGTCGAGAGACTATCACCGCCCAGTATTTCACTGAATAAGTCCTGCCAGCCAAAGGACTGCAATATCTTCGGTACAAAGCGAATGGGTTTATTGGTTACTAATGCCAGTGTATAACCTGCATCTTTCAGTTTCTTTAGTCCGTTATCGACATCTGGGTAAGCGACGGTTTTGCTGCCACTGAGATTTTTATAAGCCTCAAAAAATATTTGCTCTGCGTGATCAGCTTCCTCGACCGTTAACTCATTTTCTAGCACTTCTACCTTACCCACTAGCGCTCGCTCGACCAATAATCTTGAGCCATTGCCTATCCAGTTGCGTATCGTCTCGATAGGGTAGGTCTCTTTGCCCAGCATGGTTAGCATAGCGTTGGTCGCATCAGCTAAATCGGGCACACTATCAATGAGTGTTCCGTCAAAATCAAAAATCAAAAGTTGCTTATCCATTATTCCTCGCTATTTGAAATAGTTATATTTGTTATATGGGTTGTATCGCGCTTTGTGCCATACCTTAGCATAGTCATGTTTTAAGGCTAAAGAATTCCCTTACTCAATGTTCAACAGACTCTAATGAATGAAAGCAATCATTCGACACTTTTATAACGTTCACGATGCTCTTTTTTCATTCTTAGATAATCTTCGTTTTTACGACACTCGTCCCATTTTTGTTTAAATATGCGTGCTGACTCCGCTTTTATAGGGTCTTCGATTTGCCGTGGTAACTCTTCACGCCCATGTGCACCGCTTTGGCCTTTTTTATCATCAGGCACGGCACCTTTATATTTTTTGCCACCTTTATGATTGGCATAGCGGCGCGCACGGGTATAGCCCATTTGAATAAACTTGCGTGCCATATCAGCACCGACAAAGTCATCGGCAGCCAAATAATCTAAAAACATCTGATAAATAGTTTCGCTGCTTTCTGTCGCTATATCAGGATCGGCAAAGCGCCAGTGCGGTAGTATTTCGGATTTGTAGGGCTCTACGAGTAGTACACCTTGCTCACCACGACCAACACGATACAGCTCGGGCTGCGCGCGCAAATCTAGGTTTTTGTAGTCTAAGTCGTAATCAAACTCTCTCATAACGTTACCTGCTGAGGATATCGATATTTAACACGTCCTAGTATACTGAGCCGGACTGTTGAAAAAACAGCCTATAAATGTTGTTCAGCTGTGACTGTCAGCCTTAAAGTCTGCCTACTACAAAACTGCTTCAATACTATCGTGGGTTGAAGATATTACTTATCAGGGAGCCAATCATCATGAATAAAATAACGACTACGTCTTCACGTTTTATGCGGTTATCACAAAATATTTTTATGATGTCAGCGGTACTGATAAGCATGCTAATCTCTAGTGCAGCTCATAGCGCTTGGTTTGAGGGTTTGATTCCAAAAGGGGAGACATACACGGTACGCGAGATAGATCGTGATTTGGCATTTGTGATTGATGGGTTTATTTATGATGCTCGTAAATCTTGCTTCTTAGCAGTGGGCGATCGGGTTATATTTTTTGAAGGACGTCATGGTATTGATTACCGTGCGACGGTTTATGATTTGAACTCGCGTGAGCGTTGTGAGTTACTATTAAGAAAGCGTTTATAAGACTAGTTCCAAGTATATCTAAACATAAAAAAAGCCCCAAACATAAATGTTCGAGGCTTTTTAGAATTCTTAAACGAAATGGTGGCTCGAGGCAGGTTCGAACTGCCGACACACGGATTTTCAATCCGTTGCTCTACCGACTGAGCTATCGAGCCGTCTTCGTTGAGGCGCTATTAAACTAAATATACGCACTGCTGTCAAGTAGTTTTTGCATTATATCTGATAAAAGACGATAAATAGTCAGATATGGGCAAAATTAAACATTCTAGTTGTCAGTTTAGTCTTTTACCCGCAGTAGCTCATACTCGCTCATAATACGATGAATATCCGTATCTACAGGCACAAACTCACGTACGCCTTTTTTCACTTCGGCATCATAGACCAGTTTAATAAACTTAGCATCAATGGCTCGGCCGCGATTCTGTTCATGCACCGTTAGATACTGCAAACGCTTGGCATTGGTCTGACCATCATCAAAGCAGGCGACAGCAGCGATAGGCTTGTCATTGAACATACCGACATAGAGATACTGTCCACGCTTAAATCCTTGCTCAACGAGACTGAGTACATCGGCACCACTGGGCTGAGCATCGTCACTGTCATATAAAGCCTGTAGGCGTTCTGCCAGCTCGTTTTCGCGTGCAGGTTTTTTAATCAGTGGTGCATCCAAACTATTGATGGCGATCGCTTCTAAAGGCATAGCAGTTCCTATAAACAGAGGGTTTCTATGATGTGAGACATCATAATGTCATAGAGTGTGGTGTCGCAAATGGTCGTGTTATAGCATTAGCGTGCATCATGATTGATAATACTGAACACACTATTTTAGCAGAATGAGGTAAATTTGTGCGTGGTTTACGGCTTGGACATAGCAGTAAATGTTAGGTTTTGCTATGATGAAGACAGACAATGCCTAGGGCGTGTCCTCAATTCAATCGATAGTTATCTAAATGGGTTAAAAATGAGGACACGCCCTAGTAGGCATAAATCCTAATATTATTCGTATCATACGTAAACATTGATAGATTTTTTAAATTTTTCATTATTCACTTATTTAAAGACTCGGGCGTGTTTTCGTCCTATCTTATTGACCGCTTTTCACTGATAAAAAACTGATAGAGAGTAGCCATGACAGCCAATGCAACTGAGCAAAACCCATCACAGAATCCGAACCTACATGGTCGTCCAGCGCGTATCGCCACGGTTGAGCGTATCACTGCAGAGACGCAAGTGAAGTGCACTGTCAACCTTGATGGTACTGGTCAAGGCACTGTAGACACTGGTGTACCGTTTTTAGATCATATGATTGATCAAATCAAGCGTCACGGTTTATTTGACTTGGATATCAAGTGCGCAGGCGATACCTTTATCGATGATCACCATAGCGTCGAAGACACCGGTATCACCTTGGGACAAGCGTTCAATAAAGCATTGGGCGACAAAAAAGGCATCCGTCGTTATGGGCATTTTTATGCACCACTCGATGAGTCGTTGACTCGCGCCGTTGTCGATCTATCAGGTCGTCCTGGTTTACACATGGACATTCCGTTTACCCGCTCGCACGTGGGCGGTTTTGATGTTGATTTGTTCAGTGAGTTTTTCTACGGCTTCGTCAATCACTCATGGATGACCGTGCATTTGGACAATCTCAAAGGCAAAAACAGCCATCACCAAATTGAGTCGACCTTTAAGGCTTTTGCTCGCGCCCTACGTATGGCTTGCGAATATGACGAGCGTGCGTTGAACACCTTGCCATCGACCAAAGAGGCTTTCTAAGGTGTATTTAAGGCTCTTCTACGGTGTCAGTCAAGCTTGGCGTACTAGCTGTACAGCCTGCGCTTGACTTCCTTGTAGCAAAACCTTATCTACACCCGCGATAATAGAAAAGGCAATAGCCAACAATATAAATGGCTAACGATATAAATAGTACAGTAGTCAAAATATTTAAAAATGAGAACCAATCGATGACCAAAATTGCACTATTAGATTATGGTATGGGTAATTTGCATTCCGCCAGTAAAGCATTGTCAGTGGTCGGGGCAGAAGTCTCTATCACCAACGACCCCAAAGTCGTCGCTGCAGCAGATAAAATCGTCTTCCCCGGTGTCGGTGCCATGCGCGACTGTATCGCTGGCATGCATGACGCTGGGATTGATGATGTCATACGTCAGGCTATATTTAATAAGCCTGTTATGGCCATCTGCATAGGCATGCAGGCGTTGTTTGAGCAGTCAGTTGAAAATGGTGGTACAGAATGTCTTGGCATCTTAAAGGGCACGGTAGAAGCCTTTGACCCTACGTGGAAAGACAAGCAAGGCGCAACTATCAAAGTACCGCATATGGGCTGGAATACCATCAGCGGCATGGATTTTGAGCATCCATTGTGGAATGGCATTCAAGACAATGCGCATTTTTACTTTGTGCATAGCTATTACTGCGAGCCTGCCAATCCCTCACAAGTGGCTGCTATTTGTGATTATGGTCAGCCGTTTTGTGCCAGTGTTATCCAAGATAACTTATTTGCGACCCAGTTCCATCCAGAGAAAAGCCACACCGCTGGCTTGCAATTGCTAAAGAACTTTGTAGAGTGGGATATATAAATAGACGATAAACGTGAATTGAATATTTGATTCAGCAGTAAGGTAGATTATCCATTGTATAATCTGCCTTTTTTGTTCTCAGCTATCACTTTTTAACCATCATTGTTTAGTGATACGCTCAGTTGTTTTCTGCTCGTTTATATTTGGAATATCTCAGTGGATTTTACTGCCTTTAAAATGAATATTATCGAGACAACAGGGCTGGCCAAAGATGCTTTGCACATCTATGTCGGTGTTGGTGTCTATTTGCTGTGTTTGGTACTGCTGCGTCCTATTTTTAAGAAGCAAGGTATCAGGTCTTTTGTCGCCTTAGTAATAGTGACTTGTATTGCATTATTGGGTGAATATTTGGACAATCGAGAGACGATTGAATCGCTTGGCATGGCAGGTCTAAGCCGTGATCAGATTACCGCAAGTATCCGTGATTTGATCAATACCTGCATGCTGTCTTATGTGCTTTATGCGTTGAATAAATGGACGACCATATTTCGTCCAACCAGCAAACCTACCTCGTTGACCAAACGGCATAAAAAAACGGACTATTAATAAGTCCGTTTTTTGATTTTGCTATTTGAATTTATGATTCTAGCAGTTAATCTTATTTTTTGGCTTCATCATAAAGCTCACGCACCACTTCACCAATCGCTGCAATACCATCAGTCAGCGTCTGCTCGTCAGCCGCGATACTCATACGAATACATTCATGTGCATGCTGATAATCACTGACATCGACACCAGGGAAGAAGTACTGACTTGGTACGATGAGCGTGCCTTTTTCTTTTAAAATCTCGTACAGCTCAACTGTGGTAATTGGCAAGTCTTTAAACCATAGCCATAAGAAAATCGCGCCTTCAGGCTTATGAATCATCAATGGGTAATCACCCAAAGCTTCTTTTAACAGCTTCACGGCAAGGGTCGCCTGCTTTTGATAAAACGGTTTAATCTCATTATCGGCTAACTGTTTGATACGGTCGTTTTCCACCAATGGCGTGGCAATCGCTGCACCAAAGCGTGTCGGTGCTAGATTCACTACGGCATTCATCGCGCTGACCGCTTCGATTACTTTCGCATCGGCCACGATAATACCCGTACGCATGCCGGGCAGGCCAATTTTAGACAGGCTAAAGCACAGAATCGTATTGGTATCCCATGTCAAATGCGCATCTGAATAAATGATGTTAGGGAAGGGCATACCGTAGGCATTATCGATGATAAGCGGTATGTCATAACGTTTGGCAATCTCGGCCAAATGCGCCATTTCTTCATCTGTCAGCACGTTGCCAGTCGGGTTGGTCGGGCGTGAGCAGCAAATCGCGCCAATACGGCCTTCCTTTAGCGCTGACAAGTTTTCTAATGCGTCAAAATCGACACGATATTTAAAGAAACCTTCCTCACCATCATGAGTCACTTCATCGATATGTGGCAATACCGCTGCGAAATGCTGACCTTCGACATGCACGTCGCTATAGCCGATATACTCAGGGGTCAATGGCAGTAGAATAGATTTATCGATAGATTCGTTCTTCTCATCAAGCTTATTATCACTGAACGCACCGCCAAACAGATTAAACAGGTAGAAAAACGCATTCTGTGAGCCATTGGTCAGGGCGATGTTTTCTGAGGTGAGATTCCAATCATAATGACGGTTAAAGAAGCCAACCAAGGCATCGATAAAGGCCGAGTCACCTTGAGGATTAGAGTAATTCGCCATGCTAATAATCGCGCTACTATTGGCCTCGCCTGCATCATTGTCATTACCAAGCGCTTTATACGTCTCTAAAAATAGCTCATTGACTGCATCAATTTTGGCAGGGTTACCACCGCCCAGCATGTTGACTGGCTGATCGCTTTTTAGCGCATCACCCAAATCGTCCATCAATTGTGAGATGCCAGTGGGCTGGGTAAATTTTTGACCGAACTTTGAGAATTTCATAAGACTACCATGCTGTTTTGGAGGGTTTGATAAGAAGGAGTTTGATTGATAAAATTTAGGCTAGTATAGCAAATGGTGTGTTAATTATATAAGTAATCAGGTGGCTCGATAGATATTTGAGTTTGAATGCTAAATAGTTTATGACAACCTCTAAAATACTTTATGAGGTAACGTTATACTATTAACGCCAACCTCATAATAAAACTGGTTAATTTAGCTATATTTAAGTTAAATCGACCAAGCAGTGATAAAAAGCGCATGAGGTTAGCACTGTGAGTATTTATGCTGATGCAGAGTTACGAGATGGGCTAAAAAACCTAAAAACACAGATATATAAAGCAGAGTGCAATATTTATGATGCTGCTAATGCAGTTATAGTGCGGTTCGGTAGATTTATTTTAGATAATGAAAGGAGTGAGAATGAATAGCGTCAAACACTTACTTAACGAAGTTGACCTCAAAACTAAACCCATCAAATCGACAGGCTCAAAGTATTATATATCAGATGATACTATCAATAACTGGAAACTTAACACACAATTTAGACTGTATTATCCAGAAGATGACTTTAACGTACCTTGTTGCTGTGCTTTCTTTTTAACTAATAATGAGTGGGATAAAACAGACCTTAAAGTATTAAAAAGGCAGGCAGGTGCAGACTTATTAATTGGTATACAAACCAGTGATAGATTTATGGAAACTGATAACGTCGTAGACGGTACTATTTGCTGCGAGCTTGAGCAAGTTGATCGGCTAATACATCAGTTTCAAGCTATGTTAAGTGTACACGGAAGCTACATCGCTATGGATCTAAATGACATAATCAGTTTTTTTAATAAATGTCCGTATACTCGATATACTGAATCAAAACTCTATTTATCAGATGACTTTATTGAGAAAAACAAACAAGAGTTAAAAGATTTTATAGCTAAATTACCGATAATAAATGTTAAGAGTTTATTGCTCTACACACATACAATTAATCCTGCAAGTTTTGAGCGGTTTAATGAAATTATAGACATAGTTAATAGACAAATTAGTGATTCTGACGTTCCGATTTATAGTATGGCGAGCAGTATATTAAACTATGCTTATATCAGTGTCGTATACCCTATAGAGCCACAATGAAGTTAAGAAGTCATGACTCGCTGCGGCAAATGAAAGTAATATAAATAATTTGGCTATTTCATACTTTATCTAAAGACTACTTAGCCGAGCCTTCAATGCTTATAGATTTGGTAATAAATTAATCAATTTTTGTCTTGCTTGCTTTTTCTCACTACGAAATGAGCTAGGATGATGTATTCGATAGCACTGGGCATCGTGTTCAGGCAGTTTAAAAGCCCATAAATCCTTTGAGGGGTAGCCTTCAATAGCTGTACGTTCTCTCAACTCCGAATTTGGGAAGTATCTACGTCTTGCGGCAATACCCTGATTGCCTGTAGCAAATATGATGATATCGGGATTTAGTACCTCAATTTGAGCGACAATAATTTTTTTAGAAATAATTTCTATCTCTTTTATCATATTCTCATCTTTTATGTGATTGATATGTCCTCCTTTATAGTCAAAGGCATAGATATTAGCCCATAAGATACCGTTTTTGCCGCTCTTGTTTGCAATATCACGCACAAAATTAAAAAATGAGTGACCTCGAGTATTTGTTTTCTCCTCTTTTAATTGATTTCCTACAAAGCTTTTACTTTTATCCATTAAACGCTTGATTCCATCTTCATTATATTGGAGGTCTTTCCAACTTTCTAACCAATCCCTAGTTTCTCTACCAATAATTAGTATTTTATTAGGTGCTTTTTCGTATTCATCAGGTACACCGCCCAAAAGCAGTTTTGCTAAGCCTTCATAAGATAAAGATTTATCTAAAAAATCCTTATGCTCTTCGGCAATACTCATATAACGCTCAAACAATTTTTCTTGTAACATTTTCTTATCCTAATTAAGGTCATGTTTATTGAAAAACCCCAATTAAGGAGTTTTTTAGTTTAAAGCCAAAACTGAATACGCCTAAACCATCGCCCTTACCCGCGCCATAATTCCGCGTCCAATCACCAATCTAACATAAATAATGGCGATGGCAAACAGCAAGGCAACTAACGCAATACCGCCAAATCCTAAGTTTGCCCACGGCACACTAAAGCGTAGATTGAACCATTGAGTGACCGCCAGCCACGCACCACCAGTGGCGATAATCACCGCAAATGTCGCCGCACTAATTCCAAGCACACCCAGCTCTAAGATATTGAGCATGTACAAGTCACGCTTTTGCATACCCAATAGTCTAAACGAGGCACTCTCTTTCATACGATCTTGTGACGTAGAGAGTAGCGAGCTGATGAGCACCATGATGCCCGTAAGCAAGGCAAGCAAAGTAAAGATATACACCAAGCGGCTCATCTGTGCGACCAACCCTTGGACTTGCTCAGCGATAATCGTACCGTCAATACTGGTCACCGCTGGGAACTCGCGTACCAGCTCACCTTGCAGGTCAGGAATATCATCGGCAGAGACATGTGCCGTCGCAAATTGAATTTGCGGTGCGCTCGCCAGTATCTCAGGTTCAAATAAGAAGTAGAAAAACGGACTCGGGCCACGCTCGAAACGCGAGCGAATACTGGTAATCTCGCCAACCAACTCGATACCTTGAATATTAAAGCTGATCTGATCGCCCATACCGACGTTTAGCATCTCGGCTGCCGTATCCAAAATAGACAACGGCTGTACTTGCGAAATCGGAGAGGCACTCGCATCTTGATTTTCAATCGGCGTATAAAGCGCATCGTCAGTCAGCGACTCAGTAATGAACTCTGTGTCCATGACCGTATCGGAATAACTTAAATTGAACACCCGAGTAGGGTCATCTTCGCCTTCAGGCGCATCGATATCTTTGGGTTCCACACCGTTAGCCGTACCGATACGTGCTCGAATCACTGGATAATAAGTGACAGGTGCTTTGAGAATACTGTCTATTTTATCGTGCTGCTCGGTCTGCACATCCAATAAAAACAGATTCGGTGCATCTTCAGGATAGGCATTGATAAACTGCTCATTGATACTATGATTGATCGACGTGATAAGGGTCAATACCGCAACGGACAATGACAATGTCACAAAGAACAACGCTGACTGATTTCCCTTACGAGCCAGATTATGAATCGCGATGCGTTGCATCCAGCTGATTTTTTTGCCCGTGGCGATGCGCGCCAGCAACCAAAGCCAACCGCGTGCCAATGCCCAGAATATCGCAATGAATACAATCAATCCGACCAGTATCTGTGCGCCCAATGCTAAAGATTGCACTTCATAGGCAAGGAAGGCATACAGTCCGATGAATAATAAACCATAGCGTAAGAATGGTATCCGCTGCTGCCAAGGCAAACGTTTTGATGATTTGCCAGTCGCTTGATTGAGCAGTGCCGCAGGTTTCGTGCCATCAAGGGCGCGCAGACTGCGCTGGGTAATCAGTAGCGTCATGACAAGCGCGATGACGATCGTTTTGAAGATACTAATCGGGTTAATCGCCAATCCTAAGTCTGACGGTAAAATAGCCGTCAGATATGGTTGACCAATTTTGAGTAACACAAGGCTGAGCGATACTGCCGCGACGCAGGCCAAGACCGCCATGATTAATAGTAGCCAATAATAGCTACGCTTAATCGAACGATTGGTCTCACCCAGCGCCATACGTATGGCATCGTTGGATTGCTGTTTGGTCACAAAGGCCGTAATCACCCCATACATAGCAACCGCAGATAATAAGAGAACGGCAATGACCAGCAGTTTCAAGAACATCAATACATTGTCAGAGATGCGTGAGACAGATGTCTCCTCTGAGGTAGGGTCAGACAGCTCAATATCGGGATAATTAACGAGCATCTGCGTCAACTGCTCACGCTGAGTGGCAATGACTTCTGGCGTGCCTGCCATCTCGATTTGATAACTGACTCGACTGCGCTGACCGATTAAATCGGTCGATTCTAATGCGTCTTGCTGCATCATGACGCGACCACCAAAGCCAAAGGCCGTTAGTGGGCGATCTGGCTCTTTGACGAGCTCATCACTGATGGTGAATGTTCCCTCACCAATATTGATACTGTCACCAATCGACACGTTTAGACTTCTGAGAACCTCAGGCGCGACTACCACGTTTGTTGCACTCAGCTGCTCGGATAAGGGTTTGCCTGATGCCAGTTCAACCTCACCGTATAAAGGATAAGCAACCGTAACACCTTTGATACGAGCCAACAGTGTCTGGTCTGCTGCGACCAACATGGCATTAAATTGATAGTCATAAACCGTTTGGCTATCAGGCAACGTCTGGACTTGTGCCAAGACTTCCTCAGGCCATGCTTGATTACTTTCTAATATTAAATCACCACCGACGAGTGCCAGCTGATTGTCATTGACGTAGGTATTCACCGACTGTTGGATAGAGTCCAACGTCAGATAAGTGGCAAGCGATAGCATCAACGTGAGTAAGAATAGCAGCGGATATACCCAACGTCGCCACCAGCTGCGAGACAAAGCTTTCGCACCTAAAGTTCGAGAACTGAAGGGATTGCTACTTTTACTTTGATTCATATCGTTAGCGTTGCCATTGGTGTCTATAGAAGGCTTATCCATTGGCAGCTGATCCATCTATCATGCCATCATGCATGGTGATGACTCGATCTGCCATGTTCGCTAGTGCAGGGTCATGGGTCACGACGACCAATGCCGAACCGACTTGCTGTCTTAAATCTAACAGTAGCTGCATGACTTGGTCGGCGTTTTGCTCATCCAAGTTGCCCGTAGGTTCATCAGCGAATACGATTTTTGGATGCGACACCAATGCGCGGGCGACAGCAGTACGTTGCTGCTCACCACCTGATAATTGATTGGGCAAGCTATCACGTCTATGACCGAGGCCAACAGCTTCGATTAACTCGTCGACTCGTGCAGGGTTTGGCTGCCGTGCAATATCTAGCGGAAAGGCAATGTTTTCTGCCACGGTCAGCGTTGGCAGTAGATGAAATGACTGAAACACAAAGCCCATGTCGCGTTGACGGATAGCCGCCAGTGCATCTTCATCAAGGCTGCTGAGCATTTGGTCTGCCAGCTCAACGGTTCCACTATCAGGATAGTCGAGTGCTGCTAGCAATCCCAATAACGTCGATTTACCAGAGCCAGACTTGCCCATGATGACCACAAACTCGCCCGCATTAATATGAACGTTCACGTCTTTAATAATGGATAGCGTTTGTTCGCCGACTTGCACGGTTTTGTTTAAATGCGCGGCGGTCAGTAATGCTTTTTCTGTAGCGGTAGGCGTCGTCACTGTGTCAGCTGAAGGTGATGATGTCATTGCATGGTCTCAGTTGGCGTATTGTTTGATGCTGGTTCATTAGGTAGTTTTGATGCTGTCGTATTGGTAGAATTGCTGGCTTTTAATTTTTCAATCTCAGGCTTTAAGATAGGCAAGATATTGTCTTTGACGATAATTTGATAGCCTTCCTTGGTTGGATGAATCGCATCGGCTTGATTAAGCTCAGGGTCACCGCCCACGCCTTCTAAAAAGAAAGGTATCAGAGGCACATTCATGTCTTTTGCCACACGAGGGTAGATGTCTGAAAATGCGGAAACATAGTCATTACCTAGATTGTCATAGATTGACATACCACCTAAGATAACCTCACTGCCATTGTCTTGCAGCGTTTTGACCGCAGTACGGATGTTCTCTTCAATGGTCGCTACATCTAAACCACGCATTGCATCATTGGCACCAATGGTCAAAATAGTGATATCAGGTTCGGTCTGCGCCACCCAGTCCAAACGATTCACTAGGCCAGTGCTGGTTTCACCGCTCAAACCTGAGTTGATGACTTTAGCATTGGTATAGCCCAGCTCTTTTAAGCTAGCTTCCAATTGCGCAGGATAGTTGGCATCACTATCGACACCCAGCCCCTCGGTTAGTGAGTCACCAAGCGCTAAAATGGTGACGGGTGATGAGTTGACTTGTTGGTCGGTAGATACTGGCACGTCAGCCGTGACTTCATTGGTATCAGTTTGAGTGTTAGCGATTGACGCATCAGTGCTTTGTGAATTAGTGCTTTGCGAACTGGCATTTTGTGAATCAGTGGTGTCAGTTGGTTCAGCGTCTTTTTGGCAACCACTGATGACCAATGCCATGGTTAGCATCACCACCGCTGGCAAGTGTCGAGAGAAATGAGGAAATACTTTCATGATAGTTATTCTGTCCTATATGCAATTAAGCCAGTGTAGCAAAATAAGACGAATACCAATATTATCCGAAGGTTACTTTATCTAATCGTGAATATTAGATTTTTTTACCATCGACCATAACAGGACGACTGACCAGCCACGCAATGACAACATTGACAACCATTAGTATCAATATCAATAAAAGTGGTAAGTCCCAACTACCTGTCGCTTCGTGCAGCCAACCAGTACCCAATGGACCAAAAAACGCAATCAAATAACCGACAGCTTGAGCCATACCAGACAACTCGCTTGATTGGTTGGTGGTATAAGTCCGTAATGAGAACAGCATCATACTCAAGGTAAAAATCGCTGAACAACCTATCCCCATCATCCCTGACCACAGCCAAGCTAAATCCGTGGATAAATAACTGACGCCCAATATGCCAACGACATTTAATACCGACGCAAATACCGCCAATGCCTGAATAGGACGACCACGATTGATGAGCCAGGTTAAGCTTAAGATAGATATCGGCGCCATAAACTGAAATACTGAGCCCATTTGCCCTGCGTGAACCACTGATAGTCCTTTACTGGCCCAAATGGAAGGTAAGAAGCTGGCCACGGTATAGAACAGTAATGACTGTAAACCCATAAATATCGCGATTTGCCAAGCAAATGACATACGCCACATAGATATGCTAGATATGTTTGAAGAGGCTGACGTTGGCAGGATAGCTGTTTGATGATTGGATGAGCCTAAACGTAAACGCAAAAACCCCCAAAGTACGATGGCGAAGATACCTAATATAGCCCAACCGCCCAGTGCCCATTGCCAGCCTACTTGCTCCGATAGCGGTAATACTAACCCAGAGACAATTCCTGCTGTTGCCGTCATGGTTAGACTAAATAAACCTGTTATTAATGGAATATGTTTGGGTGTACGCTGTTTGATAATAGGTGCTGCTAGGGTATTGGCAAAACCGATCGCCAATGTCAGTAATAACGTACCTGCCAAAAACCAATTCCAAGTCGGTACAATACTGCGAATAATCATACCGGCAGTTAATAGCGCAATCATCGCAATCAGGGTGTTTTCTAGACCGAATCGCTTCCCAATCGCTGGTGAGATAAGTGCGCCAATGGCAAATCCTAGCATTGGAACTGCACCTAACCAACCAATTTGCGTCTCTGAGATATTGAGCGCGTCTTTTACGACTGGTGCAATAGAGCCTAGCGCCACGATAGGTGCTCGCATATTGCTGGCGAGTAAAATCATGGCACACAGTATGAGCCAAAAAGTAAAGCGTGAAGAGGGTAGCTTCAATGGTGAGGCGCTATCTGAATGAGGCTGTGATGGCAAATCCGATTGAGAGTGAGAAGAGGTAGGCATAACAGGACGACTATTATTAGAATAAGAAAAAGAATACGTCGTTAAACCGCGCTGAAGAATCATCGCTTGTAAACAACACCAAAGAAAACGTACCTAAAGGGTGACTGATATCGTAAATTAGAATTGAAAAACAGAATCGCAAATTAAAAATAGAAATATGTGCAGAGTACAAAATATGAGTCATGTCTTTGAAAATAATTATATGACCTAAGCGTTATAACCTGAGCAACATGATTTGAGTAATATAATAAAAATAGCGCCAGTCCTTTTCAAAGAACCAGCGCTATTATAAGAACAGATGTCAGGCAATACTACCAGCGTATGGTAACAAACGCGGTGTATGTAAGGATTAAGTCTATACAGACTTGCCTAACTGAGCGGCTTTGAGTGCGTTCTCTTGCTGTTCAGCAATGATGGAGTCGCACTTGTTAGGATCATCGCCGCAGTATGAGCATTTTTCGTTGCCCATCAGTTTAGCGACACCACCACAAGACCCTCTAAGTGGTGTCTTTTTTACCATATAACCGATACCCATAAATACAAAAAATAGGACAAATACAGTAAAGGTAATAGCGAGCATGGGAAGCAATTGACTAAGCATAGTGGGCACCTCAGTTCTCAAAATAGGGTAGTTATCTTTATGATAACGATATATCTTCAACATTATCTACATAATAGTATAGCAAATTTTTGTTTCGCTCGTTTATACCTATCGTGTTAGTTCATGTATTAGGGCGTGTGCTCATTTTAAAAATGGTGATAAAAATGAGATAAATAGCAGTCAAACAAGGAAAATAGCGCAGATAATATCGAGATATTAGTCAGCTATTTGACGCCGTTTGGCAAGATTTAGCCATTTTTAACTCATTTAGATAACTATCGATTGAATTGAGGACACGCCCTAGTATTAGCATCTAAGACTTTTTATCAGCGCGTAGAGCTTGCATGGCAGGTGTTTCTATCACTTGCCAATCATCGATGTTATCGTCGGTATTGTTCTTTTTTGCATCGTCAGTCAAGATGACAAACATGGCAGCTAGGTTTTGTTCTTTAGCAACTTCTAGGGCTTTCTGATATGGCATTGCAGTCAGAGCAGTGGCCCATGCATCAGCAAGTGCAACGGAATCAGCTGCTACAGTGACAGAAGGTGCGCCACCAGCGATAGGCTCTCCAGTGGTAGGGTCAATAGTATGGCTATAACGTTTACCATCGAATATGACGGAGTTACGATAGTTGCCAGACGTCGCTAAATGCATTTTATTGTGCGTATTGATTGGTTGGCGAATGACCGATATCGTCTCGCGCTCGCTCACTGTGCTGCCTTCAATAGGCGCATCGATTGCAATTTGCCATGGCTGCTTTTGGTTATTGACACCAGCAGTCGAAATCTCACCCCCAATCTCGACCATATAATTGCGAATCTTATAATCCTCTCTCAATACATCCGCGATGACATCGACGCCATAGCCTTTTGCCACTGCTGAGAAATCAAGTTCGACTCCCTCTTTGGTTTTATAAATGGTTTTGTCTTTGTGTATGATACTGTCAAAACCTACCAATGCTTTAGCTTGAGCAATCTCTAAGGCCGTCGGTGGGCTTTGTAACCGATCAACGGTCATAGTACTACCAAAGCCCCACGTTTCTACCAATGGCATCACAGTCGGATCAAATGCCCCACCAGATTGTTCGTACACGATACGCGAGACGTCGAGCACGCGACTAAAATCTGCATCGATAGTGATGGGTGTTTCTTTGCCTAACTGATTGAATGTAGAGATAGTCGAGTCTGCTTGATAGGTAGACATACTGTCATTAATTTGCTTTAAGCGCTCATCTATCGAAGCTTGTATAGTCGCTTCATCGACATCATCGGGTAGTTGATAACTAATATGATAGCTAGTACCCATTGTCTCCCCAGCCAGATAGTCGTAATCTGGTGTTTGCTGGCAAGCGGTGAGGCTAAGCGCACTGACAAGAGCGATAAGGCTGTAACCTGTGCGAGTTGTCTTAGTAGAAAGTATTATCGTTTTCATAAGCTTTTTGCTATAGCAGAGGAGTGAGAGGTGTAAAACAAACTGTGCTTATTTTACACCTCTTGCCACCGATAACGCCAATTGCTTTGAGCGTAAACAACATTTTTGCTAGTAATATTAGACACTAATAGCGCTATGTATTCATAGCTAACGCTATAGGGTGAAGATGGCATTTTGCTTAGGTCACTTTTGACTCACGAATGAGTTTGTACAGTTTGGGTGGAGATATGCGATTGACCTTGGTGGCAAACTTCTCTTTTGGACCAGAAATAACAATATATTCTTCTTCTTTTAATAGCGCTTTGACGGCTTGTTTGGCAAATACTGCGGCAGTCAACCCTTTCTTAGTGGCGTCATCCATCGTACCCTGCGCGCTACCATCTCCAGTCAACGCATTGATAGACACATTGGTTTGGATAAACCCTGGAAATATGGTGGCGACTTCTATGCCTTGATCATGTAATTCAGCACGTAAGCTGTTCGCCCACATATGAATAGCCGCTTTGGCAGCACTGTAAGCGCCGCGATACTGAGTACCTAGTAGACCTGCGATACTCGATACCATGACTATTTTACCGCCACCTTGTGCGATCATCTTTGGTAATACCAGTCTGGTCAGACGTGTTTGTGCAAAGTAATCTATCTCCATCAATTGCCGTTCGACGTCTTCTGTGGTTTCCACGATTAATGAGCGTTGACTGATGCCAGCATTATTAATCAGCCAATCAATTTTACCTGCCTGCTGAATAGCTGACTCATACGCTATTTTTGTTTGACTGGTATCACCAATATCAAATGGAATGACAATATGGTTTTTGCTACCTTTACAGTTTTTTCTGACCGCTTCTAGTTTCTCTTGATCACGACCACTCAGTATAATTCTGGCGCCTCGCTTGGCGAAAGAAATAGCAAGTGCTTGACCAATACCACTAGAGGCACCAGTAATCCAAATGGTTAATTTTTTAACGTTGGTTTTCATAAGAATCCTTTCTTCACATGTGAATAGTTCATGATATAGGATGATAAGTGCTAGCGACTAGTTAAATTTGTAGCCTTATACTACATCCAAAAAATACGATTATCAGAAACAAAAAAAAGAGCCTCAATTGAGACTCTTTTTTATGGTATTAACTTAATCGTACTTTCTAACCAGTGGGTTTAACCACCGAAGTCATCAAGCATGATGTTTTCATCTTCAACACCCATGCTATGTAGCATATCGATGACCGCAGCATTCATCATCGGTGGCCCACACATGTAATATTCACAGTCTTCTGGGTTTGGATGACCTTTCAGATATTCTTCTAATAAGACGTTATGGATAAAGCCGGTGTAGCCTGTCCAGTTGTCTTCAGGAAGCGGATCTGATAATGCCACATGCCACTCAAAGTTAGAAAAATCTTCTTGAAGTTGATCATAGTCTTCTACGTAGAACATCTCGCGAATAGAGCGTGCACCATACCAAAAGCTGATCTTACGGTCTGTGTTCAAACGCTTAAGCTGATCAAAAATGTGCGAGCGCATTGGTGCCATACCTGCACCACCGCCGACGAAGATCATTTCAGCTTCAGTTTTCTTAGCAAAGAACTCACCGTAAGGCCCCGATACCGTTACTTTATCGCCAGGCTTTAAGCTAAATGTCCAAGAAGACATCTTACCTGGTGGGATACCGTCTGGGCCACGTGGTGGTGGGCTTGCGATACGGATGTTGAACTTGATAAGACCTTTTTCTTCAGGATAGTTGGCCATTGAATAAGCACGAATAACTGGCTCATCAACTTTTGACACATAATTAAAGATGCCAAATTTATCCCAATCTTCGCGGTATTCTTCTGCAACATCAAAGTCTTTATAGTGCACTTCATGCGGTGGCGCTTCTAGCTGTACATAACCACCAGCGCGGAAGTTAACTTCTTCGCCTTCAGGAATTTTTAGTACCAGCTCTTTAATGAAAGTGGCAACGTTATCGTTAGAGACAACCTCGCACTCCCATTTTTGTACATCAAAAAACTCAGGATCAATCTCGATTTTCATGTCTTGCTTAACAGCTACCTGACAAGCTAAGCGCATGTGATTGCGGATTTCGCCTTGAGTAAAATAGCCTTCTTCGGTCGGCAAGATAGAACCGCCGCCTTCAATAACGCGGCAACGACACTGCGCACAGGTACCACCGCCACCACATGCTGAAGATAAGAAAATACCTTCGCTCGCAAGTGTTTGCAGTAGTTTACCGCCCGCTGGTGTCACGACGTCATTATCGGAATTATCATTGATATGGATGGTAACATCGCCTGAACTGACCAGTCTTGAGCGCGCCGCCAAAATAATGGCGACAAGGCCCATGATGATCAAGGTAAACATAGCAACGCCACCAATCGCCGTAGCGTAATCCATGGTAGGTATCCTTAATCTATGGAGTAGGGGAGCGAAGTAACGTCATAACGTTTTTCTGAACCCCTACCGAATAAATGAATTAAATAGGTCAAATCGCTAAATAAGTGTTTAAGCTTAGCGGTCTAAATTGACATACCGCCGAAAGACATAAAGCCAAGTGACATCAGACCAACGGTGATAAACGTAATACCAAGACCACGCAGCGGTGCTGGGATATCTGAGTATTTCAGTTTTTCACGGATACCAGCCAATGCGGTAATCGCTAATGCCCAACCAAAGCCTGCACCCACACCATAAACGACTGATTCGCCGAAGTTATAGTCACGCTCAACCATGAATAGTACACCACCTAAGATAGCGCAGTTTACAGTGATAAGCGGTAAGAACACACCAAGGGCGTTGTATAGACTAGGAACGAACTTATCCAAGAACATCTCTAAAATCTGTACGGTAGCGGCAATAAGACCAATATAACTAAGCAAACCTAAGAAGCTTAAATCGATATCAGGGAAACCTGCCCATGCCAGTGCACCATCTTTTAGGATGAACTGAAATAGTAAGTTATTTAGCGGAACGGTAATCGCCATGACGACGACAACGGCAACACCAAGACCAATAGCGGTTGAAACCTTCTTTGATACTGCCAAGAAAGTACACATACCTAGGAAGTAGGCAAGCGCCATATTCTCAATAAAGACTGAGGTTATAAATAAACTAACATAATGTCCCATTAGTGACCGCCTCCATGTGCCATGCCTTTAGACTGCGGCTTCATTACAAACTCCGCTTCTTCAACCTGTTCTGGTTTCCAAATACGGACGATGACAATGAACAAAGCAATGATAAAGAATGCTGACGGTGGTAACAATAATAGGCCGTTTGGTATATACCAACCGCCGTCAGTCACTGGTTGTAGAATAGTGATACCGAACCAAGTACCTGCGCCTAATAGCTCACGGATAGTGGCGACGAACAGTAGTACCGCAGAGTAGCCAAGACCATTACCAATACCATCTAAAAAGCTCGGTATTGGTGGATTGCTCATAGCAAACGCTTCAGCACGGCCCATTACGATACAGTTGGTGATAATCAGACCAACGAAAACTGACAAGCCTTTACTCACATCGTAAGCGACAGCTTTTAGTACCTGATCGACCAAGATAACCAATGAGGCAATGATGGTCATCTGCACGATGATACGAATACTTGATGGAATTTGCTTACGAATAATCGAGATAAAGAAGCTCGAAAATGCCGTTACCAGTGTCAATGCTACACACATAACCATGGCGTTTGCCATGCTCGTGGTGACCGCTAGTGCCGAACAGATACCTAAGATCTGTAGGGCAATAGGGTTATTATCAAAGACAGGCGAGGTTAAAATACTTTTAGTGTCAGCCATGTTAAGCCTCCTTGCCGTTTGCTACTGGTAGTTTTGCTGCCAGTTCGGTTTTAGGTTGAGCGGTTTGCTTTGATTGATTTGCTTGTGTTTCTGCAGTATCAACTGTCTGACCACCCTCTTTGCGCAGCATATCTAGATAAGGCTTATAACCTTGCTCGCCTAACCAAAACTGAATCATGTTACTGACACCGCGACTAGTCAATGTCGCACCGCTGATACCATCAACCCAGTTGTCTTTTGGATTACCTGCTTTGGTCACACCAGTAGCAACTTCACCGTTTTCATCATAAGACTGGATACCAGTCCACTTGGCGCGCCACTCTGGCTCTTCGATACGAGCACCCAAACCTGGGGTTTCTTTATGCTCATAGAAGCTAATACCTTTAATAGTATTCATGTCGCTCTCTAGCGTCAAGAAACCATAGATAGTGCCCCATAGTCCGTAACCTTGAATAGGTAATACGACGACTTCAGGTTGACCAGCATCGTCTTTTTTGACATAGACTTTGGCATATTTAGGCTTACGACCGATACCCGCAGGATCATCGTTACCTAGGTCGTCACTCAATGCTTGATTCTTAGTCGCTTGACTAGCGTCATAAGCATTGCGATCAGGGATACCCGCGTCTGCTAGCGTTGCATCATCGACATAGTTGCCTTTACTTAAGTCAATAATTTCGACATCAAAGTCTTTGAATCGTTCGGCAACATCGTCTTGTGTGTCAGACTCAGCATCATACATGTCGGCCGCGACTAAGATGTTTTTGTTACGATCTAAACGCGCATTTTCAAGTTGTGCAGGCTTTAGGCCAACTGCAACTGCTGAGACCAATACTGAACACACCAAGCATAGCGTTAATGCCACACTGATGGTTTTCGCATTATTACTTTTGGGCTTGGACATAACGAACCCTCCGAGCTGTTTGGCGTTTGATGTTTGCTTGGGTCACAAAATAATCAAACAATGGCGCAAATAAGTTGGCGAATAGAATAGCCAGCATGATGCCTTCTGGGAAAGCTGGGTTGATGACACGAATCAATACCGTCATAAAACCAATCAAGATACCATAAGCCCAACGGCCTTTATTGGTATGTGCAGCTGAGACTGGATCGGTTGCCATAAACACGGCACCGAAGGCGAAACCACCGATAACTAAGTGCCAATAGAATGGCAAGTTCATCATCATGTTGTCTTTAGAGCCAATCATGTTGAAGATAAGCGAGGTAGCCACAAGACCAACCACACAACCTGCCATGATGCGCCATGAGGCAATACGCGTCCATAGTAGAACAACGGCACCCATTAAGATTGCTAGTGTTGATACTTCACCGATACTGCCTTGCATGTTACCGAAGAATGCATCACTCCACGTGATCGCATTACCATAGACATCGACGAAATCTTGAGGAGAGACACCAAGTGCAGCAAGACCGAGAGGCGTTGCTCCTGAAAAACCATCAACCGCTGTCCATACAGAGTCACCAGACATATAGGCTGGGTAAGCAAAGTATAGGAATGCACGACCCGATAGGGCAGGGTTAAGGAAGTTTTTACCTGTACCACCGAATACTTCTTTGGCTACGACCACACCAAAGATAATACCCAAGGCAACTTGCCATAAAGGAATATCTGGTGGTAGACATAGTGCAAATAATACCGAGGTCACAAAGAAGCCTTCGTTGACTTCATGCCCGCGCACAACAGCAAAGATAATCTCACAGAGAATACCAACGGCAAATGTCACAAGGTAAATAGGTAAGAACTGCATCGCACCGTAGACAAAACTTGCCCAGACACTGTCTGGGTTATAGCCTGCCATGCTAGTGATAACCGTACGCCAGCCTTCAGGCTGCAAGCCAAGCTGAGCAACCGCCGTTAGCGCTTGATGACCGATATTGTACATACCCCAAAACATCGCTGGGAAAGTACATAGCCATACGGTAATCATAATGCGCTTTAGATCAATCCCGTCACGTACGTGTGATGACGCGTATGTGGTTGAGTCTGGTTGACGCAAAAACGTATCAAACATCTCAAAGATGGCATAGTATTTTTCGTGTTTGCCGCCTTTGGTAAAAGATGGCTCCATACGATCGAACATATTGTGTAAAAATTTCATCGTGGTTAGCCCTCCAGTTCGATGCGCGTTAAGTTATCACGCAAGATATCACCGAATTCATATTTGCCAGGAGATACAAAGGTGCATAGTGCCAAATCTTCTTCATCCAACTCAAGTACGCCTAAATCAACGGCGACCAACATATCTTCGACAATCAATGCGCGTAGTAGTTGGGTTGGTAGATAGTCTTGAGGCATGACCTCTTCATAGACACCAATTGGTACCATCGCTCGCGGTGAGCCATTACTCGTGGTGGTAAAGTTGTACTTTTTGCCACCAAAAAACTGCGAGATATAGATAGGCAGCTTTGAGAAACGGTTTTTACCTGGCGTAAAGAAGTGGAACGCTGGGCGCTCATGACCTTCCGTCAGCACACTGATCTGATTATGAAAACGACCAATATAGGCAATATTGCTAAACACTTTGCGACCAGATAATACCGAACCTGAAATGATACGGTTCTCGCCAGCTGCTAGCTGACCTTTGGTCAAGGCAGTAATATCAGCGCCGCGCTCAGTCATAACCAAGTGTGGGTTACTGACAGAGGGGCCTGCTAAGCTAATCAAGCGAGGTGTGTATAGACGGCCGGTGGTAAATAGCTTACCAATCGCAATCACATCTTGATAGCCAATCGTCCAGACGCTCACGCCACGCATGATTGGGTGTAAAAAGTGAATGTGCGTACCTGCCAGACCAGCTGGATGCTTACCAGCAAAGCCATGATACTCAGTAACATTATTCGCAGCAGTTTTTGCGACCGGTGTCAGCTGGGCATTACCATGATGGCAGACAAACGTCTTTGGGCTGAGTGTCGACAACACAGCAAGACCATCATTGAACGCTTGTAGCTGCTCATTGATCAGCAACATTGGATCAAACGCTAGGGGACTGGTATCTATAGCAGTGACAAAGATGGCATGAGGACGGGCACCGATTTCTGGCGTACGGCTAAAGGGACGCGTGCGAAACGCAGTCCATTCGCCAGAGGCAAGTAATTGGGTTTCGACAACTTCAGAGTCTAGGTCAGCCAGTTGCTGGGAGTCATAGCGCTCGAAGTCTACTTCTTCACCGTTTGGGTCGACCGCAATAACGAGGCTCTCAAACACACGACGGTCACCGCGTTTAATCGCGACAACTTTACCAGCAGCAGGGGCAGTGTAGATAACGCCTGCACGTTTTTTATCTTCAAAAACGGGCTGACCTTTTGCTACGATGTCACCTTCTTTGACATTCATCGTGGGCTTCATACCGATATAATCATAGCCAATAAGAGCTACGTGTGTCGGTTGGTGCTCAGATATCTCGCGGGAGGGTTCGCCGGTGATGGGCAAATCCAAACCTTTTTTGATGGTAATCATAAGCGAAAACTTAGTCCATAGTCTAAAACGATACCAGACTTCCTGTTTGGTACATCGGTAGTATGAACATATGCATCATTTAATAAAGCACTCACTCACCGACTCCTATAATAGGATGGTGATAGAGTTTTCTAAAAATAAAGCACGATCATAACTACTATTAAGAGTATTAACGCTGACCTTAGACTCCTTAACAACACGTTAATGTCTTATTCGAATTACCAAAGTGGCGACTGGCTACCAAGGTGTATGTTAAAACTATCCAATTAAAAACCATCGCTAAAGCAGTGAGCTAAAAGTGACAGTTCTTAAGATAAACAGCTTTATCATACGTTTCATTGAAAATTAAAGTTCTTAATACCAGTATTGTAGACCCTACTTATAAGTTCAGTATCCTAGAAAAGATACTTAATTGAATAAGTATGTAGCCAAATAACGATCTATTGAGATAGATGATAAACTGGTAAAAAGACAAACTGGCTAAGCAATTAACAAGCAGCGTTCACTTATCGTATAATATTGCTATAAAGCCGATAATAGCTATTTTAGTGTCGTTGACCAGTGATAAAGACTATATGAAAACGTTAGGAAAGGTATTTAATTAGAGTGTGTAATACTGCAGGGTAATCTGTTTCGATCGACCAGTTGAGATTTCTAATATAACCTTTCTTAGCAAGAAGTCAGCCAATATCATGTAAATGTATTTAGCTCTTACTCGATTCATCCTGACCGCTACTCTTTTTTTAGTCGTGATTGACCTAATAAAAATATAACGTATGGTTACTATCACATAGAAACAAATAAAATTTACCTAGGATTATACGCTAAATTGACCTAAAATTGCCAGTCAGGAATTCAATTTACCTAATGTTTTCAATGGCTGTAATTATAAAAACTTATAGTTATAACTTTTAGTTTTTATGTCATGAATACGGTTTTGGGCAATGTTTTTTATCATTATTTAGCGTGTGTTGAGGACTCAATACACCATAATACTCAAAGTTTAGTTTTTCAAATTTATTTAATATTTTGTTTTATAAGGAATGCGATATGTGTGCTGTGCCTGTCATTATCCCGGCGATTGATTTAAAAGATGGTAAATGTGTACGCTTAAAACAAGGCCGTATGGAAGATGATACGGTATTCTCTGATGATCCAGTTGCGATGGCAGCACGCTGGGTAGAGGAAGGTGCACGCCGATTACACTTGGTTGATTTGAATGGCGCCTTTGATGGTGTGCCTGTTCATAGACAAGTAGTCAATGATATCACCAAAGCGTATCCGAATTTGCCTATTCAATTGGGAGGCGGTGTGCGTAATATGAACACCATTGAACAATATATCACTGCAGGTTTGACTTATATTATTATCGGTACAAAAGCAGTTGAAAACCCTGAGTTTGTCGCAGAAGCTTGCCGCGAATTTCCGGGGCATATCATTGTAGGTATCGACGCAAAAGACGGCATGGTCGCAACCCATGGTTGGGCGAATGTTACTGATACCAAAGCAACTGAGCTTGCCAAGCGTTTTGCTGATGTAGGTGTCTCTTCAATAGTCTATACCGATATTGCCCGTGATGGCATGATGCAAGGCGTCAATGTCGAGCAAACGGTTAACTTGGCTCGTGAAGGCGGCTTACCAGTGATTGCGTCAGGTGGCGTGACCAATATGAAAGATATCGAGCTATTGAAGCCTTATGGTGACTGTATCGAGGGCATCATTACTGGCCGTGCTATTTATGAGGGCACGCTAAGCCTAAGTGAAGCGCAGATTTATCTAGATCATAAATAAGACACAATTTAGCAGTGAAAATTAGCAATAAAAATCAGTAAAGCTAGCAAAGGATGCTTATGGCAACTCGTTTAGACCTTCCAAGGATACGCAGTTGTCCAAGAGCGTGGTGTCAGATATGGTTGCTACTAAGTATCCTTTGTTCTCTTCCGGTTTATGCTGTTGGTGAAGAAACCACTGATATAACCAAAGTATCAGAAATAGAGCGTGCAGAAAGCGTTGTATCAAATAATATTGCGGAACCAGAAGCTGACATTGTTGAGCTTCCTACGCAGTCATCTGAACCTGAGCCAACTCCATCGCCGGTAACCGTCAGCGAAAGTACCAATAATGCCCAAATTGAAACCACACCGACCCCGCAAAAAGACAATGACATTCGTCAACGTATCGAAGGTATTTTTTCTGAAATTGATGGGTTACAAGCTGTCAATGTTGGTGTCGCCCAAGGTGTTGTTACCTTAACGGGAGAGACTCCAAACGAAAAGAAAGCACAGCAGGCCATTAATTTAACCAATCGTTTGACAGATGTGGTCACCGTGTCAGATCAGATTGATCGTACCTTAGATGTACAAGATAACGTCACTACTGTCTATCAAGGTCTCAAAATACAAGCCAAAAATTTAGTTAAAGCCTTACCACTATTATTGGTCGGTATCATTCTGTTTATACTGGTAAGCTGGTTTGGTAGCTGGTTGTCTAATCGCAAAAGAATGTGGCAACGGTTGACACCTAATCCATTTGTCGCTGAACTACTGTCACAAACCGTCAAAGTCATCTTTATTATATTTGGCCTGATCCTAGCGCTCAGCTTAATAGGAGCAGAGACCATCTTAAGCACATTGCTTGGTGGTGCTGGTGTTATCGGTATTGCGGTTGGTTTTGCGGTCAAAGATACGATTGAAAACTATATCGCATCGCTAATGCTCAGTATTCGCCAACCATTTCGTGCACGTGATCATATTGTGATTAATGGGCAAGAGGGTATAGTGGTGCGCTTGACTTCACGCGCAACGATATTGATGACACTAGATGGCAATCAGTTACGGATTCCTAATTCTGAAGTCTTCAAAGGTACTATCCTCAATTACACCAAAAACCCCGAACGTCGATTCACCTTTGAGTTGGGCGTCGATGCTAATGATGATCCATTAGCTGCTATCAAGGTTGGATTGGACGCAATACATTGTTTAGCGTTCGTTTTGGATGAGCCAAAAGCGATCGCTGTCATTAGTAATGTTGGTGACTCTAATATCGTCTTAGAGTTTCAAGTTTGGGTAGATCAATCAGAGACGGACTTTTCAAAAGCACGCAGTATTGCCATTCGTGAGACCAAGCATGCATTAGAGGATGAAGGTTTCAGCCTACCTGAACCTATTTATCGATTACGTTTTAATCGTGATTTGGAAAAAGCCTTTGAGCATATGCAAAGCAGTCATGTAAACAATACATCTAACGTGACGGTTACACCGGCTGTGCCCGATAGCGTTATAAATGGTGATAGTAGTAATACTGATAATAAGGACAAAAAACAAGCAAAAGCACGTGCCAAGCTTATTTTGCAAGATGACAATGCTAGTGATGTTCTCAGTGCGCGTTCTGATGACAAGCTAATGAAAAAGGTCGAGCAAGAGATTGCAGAACGTTCAGATGAGACTGATTTATTGAATAATAATAGCCCGCAAGAATGACGTATAGTCAATCCTCTATAAACTGGATACTGTGTCAGTCTCATTTAGTCTACTATTTGTAGTACTTTCACTCGCCTTCCTTGTATCCAGATTATATTGAATCAACTATATATAGACCAGTTTTAAAATAGGCATAGAAAATGCAACGAAACGTATATCTGATAATTATTCAAATACGAGACATTTTCTATGCAAATGAAACATCTGATTATATTCGCGCTAGTTGGCATGGTAGCCTTACTTGGTTTTAACCTTATTAATGGTAGTCAACGTGACAAAAATAGAGAAGCGCTCGTCAGTAGCGTAACATCTGAGCATAGTGATATCAGCGCAGAAATACCTGAGACTCACATCGAAGCAAGCAGCTCTGATGCTATCACTAGCAAGCCTTTGGGTGAGCAGCCTAAAGCCATCCTTGACAGTGCCACGACTCAAATAGATCAAGCTCAACAAACAGAACAGAAAAACCTAGAAGAGATGAATAACACTGCACAGTAGCCAGTGCTTATTAAGCAAGTACCACGCATTTATATGAATAGTGAGACATAAAAAAAGGCTAACGATGACGTTAGCCTTTTTCATATTTCTAGTATTTAACCAAAACTAGCCTTTCTTATTAGCGCCTTTACTACGACTGCTACTTCTCTTGGCTGGGCTCTTTTTAGCAGGTGCTTTTTTTGTCTGATTCATTTCACTAGATTGTAGTTTGGCTTTTAAATCAAAGTCAATTTGCAATAGATCCATGTTCACGCCAGCAACTTTAACCTTGACCGAATCACCAAGTCCAAACAAAGTACCTTTGTCTTTACCAATCAGTTGTTGCTGCTGCTCATCATAGACAAAGAAGTCATCGCCGACATTTGAGATATGAACCAAACCATCGATATATAAGTCGGTCAATGTCACAAATAGACCGAAGCTAGTAACGGTAGTCACCACACCTTCGAACTCTTCGCCGACATGGTCTTTCATGTAATGACATTTGAGCCAAGACTCTACATAGCGAGAGGCTTTTTCTGCACGGCGTTCTGTATCTGACGTTTGCGTACCAGCACCTTCAAGAGAAAAGTCCATGGTAGGCTGTTGGCTATTAGTCACTTTTGCTTTAATAGCACGATGCAGCATCAGATCAGGATAACGACGAATAGGGGACGTAAAGTGGCTATATTCGTCATATGCCAGACCAAAGTGACCGATATTGTCAGGTGCATAGTTTGCTTGCATCATCGAACGCAATAGCATGCTATGGATACTAATCGCATCGGGTCTGTCTTTAGTCGCTTCAATGATGCGCTGATAATCCGCTTGCGTTGGATTCTCTTCTGGGAAAGATAGGCCAAAGTTCTTTGCGTATTCATGAATACGCATTGATTTTTCACCATCAGGCTTATCATGGTTACGATACAAGACAGGTAGTTCATGCTTTAGCGCAAAGTTCGCTGCACAAGTATTGGCCAGTAGCATACATTCTTCGATAAGTTTCTGAGAATCACCACGAGTACGTGGCAGAATAGCCTCGATGCCGCCTTTTTCGTTGAATTTGATGTAGGTTTCAACGGTTTCAAATTCCATCGCATGACGTTCTTCACGTTTTTTAAGCAGTAGCTCATAAAGCTGATGTAACGTGTCGACAGATTTTTTAACGTCTTTATTACCTGTTAATGATTCAGGCAAGCGCTTATCAGTCGGATTTACCAGATAATCATTTACTTGATTATAGGTTAAGCGTGCTTGTGAATGCATGACCGCAGGGTAAAACTCATACCCAGTAACCTTGCCTGCGCGTGATATCTTAATATCAGCAACCATACACAGACGATCAAGATTAGGGTTCAATGAACACAGACCGTTAGAAAGTACTTCTGGCAACATCGGAATCACGCGATGCGGGAAGTATACTGAGGTACCACGTTCGTAAGCATCTTGGTCAAGTGCTGAATTTGGCGTCACGTAATAACTGACATCAGCAATCGCTACTAAAACGCGATAGTTACCACCAGATCGTTTTTCAGCAAATACGGCATCATCAAAATCACGTGCATCTTCACCATCAATAGTGACGAGTGGTAAATGACGTAAGTCTGTGCGACCTTTTATGTCTTTTTCAGTCGGCTCTTGATAGCCATCAGCTTGTTTGAGCGTGGCTTCACTAAAGTCTGAAGGGATGTCATAATTGAGTAGCGTGGTTTCAATAATCAGTTCACGATCATTGTCATCAGACAGCAGTTCCGTGATTTTACCAGTAGCAAACTCATGCTGGTTTGGCCAATCGATGATATCGACTTTGACAGGAGAGCCTTGTTTGGCATTAAACGCTTGTACGTTGTCTTCAGTAACCGTAATTGGCTGATGGTTATTTGGACTGCCAAGCTCGACACAGTAGCCATCATCATCACGAGCCAATGTACCAATAAAGTTGTTTTGGCGACGTTCAACGACATCGACAATACGCCCTTCGGTACGGCCACGATTGTCTGTTGAAGTACCGACCGCTTCGACGGTGTCGCCATTGAATACCCAACGCATTTGTTTTTCATGCAAAAACAAATCTGGCATGTCGCTCAAAAGCACAAAACCAAAACCTTTAGGATGCGCAGACACTGTACCAGTGACAATATCTTGCTGAGTCACTGTGCGATAGCGATAAGGACGACCGTCGCGGTTTACTTGTCCATCACGCGCCATTGCTTTTAGGCGATTGCCCAAAGCATCAAACTGGTCCGGATCATCAATATTAAAGGCTTTTGCCAATTGCTGATGAGTGACTTCACCATGCTCAGTAATCGTGCTAAGTATCAGCTCACGACTAGGGATGGGATTGTCATATCTTTTTGCCTCGCTTGAGGCGTTTGGATCATTCCAACTCATAAATTACCGTATCTATTTTTAAAATTATTAATAGGGGCTATCTTAACACGAACAACGTGGCAATATCTTGCGTCAATTGTCTTATGTGTGTTCAGTAGCAAGGAGTCGTTACCTTCAACTGGTAACAACTATTGTGATAAATCAAATATCAACATCGACCTTACTTGATTTATTGGTTATCTTTTTACTGTCAATTTCTTTTGAGACTTCTAGCACGGTCGTCTGATTAGACTTATCGAGATATTTCTGTGCTTTATCGACTTCACTGGTCAAGGTGTTGACTGTTAGCTTCATGTTTTCTAGCGCTTCAATCTTATAATTGCTAATCATATCCATCGTGTCATAGACATTATTAAAGGCGTTTTGCAGTTTATCAAGCTCGATACTGCTGCTAGTAGCTTGTTCATGAATTTCACCTGACTGACGTTTTAGCATCGCCGAGGTTGATTCAATCAAGCTACTGGTGGTTTTATTCAACGCAGTGATTTGATCAAGTACCAGTTTCTGATTGGTCATTGCTTGAGCGACGACGACAGCAGTACGTAATGCTGAAACAGTTGTGGTCGTTGCACGATCGACGCCTTTAATTAGCTCTAAATTGTTGCGGCGAATGGTATCGAGTGCCAGATAACCTTGTACGTTGACAGCCAATTGGGTCAAGAAATCCGTATTCTTTTGACGCACATAAAACAGCATTTCTTCTTTAATAATGCGAGCTTTTTCAGGGTCAGTTGCTTCTATTGCATAGATTTTGTGTTCCAACTGCTCGTCAATTTTTTTGCCGACATAGACATACTGACGAATAGACTGCATCAATTCCCACATATTGACTTTTTCTTGCTCAATCATCGCATTGTCTTTGAGCAGCTCATCTTTACCATTATAAAGACTGGTCACCACGGCATTGATATGTGATTGTGCTGATTCATATTGGCGAAAGTAGTCTTGCACTTTGTTGCCAAAAGGTATGAGACCGAACAGCTTGCGTGAGCTGGTTAGCTCCTTTTTACTCGGATCTAAATCTTCTACGATACCGCGCAATTCAGTCAATGACTTGGCAATAGGGGAGTTGTCAAACAAGCTATCATTGAGACTTTTGGCTGGCAAATCCAACATACGATTAGAAACCTGTGCGGATTCTCGGATTTCTTTCGTACCTAAATTATGAATAGACTGTACGTTCTGTCGAAACTCGTCGCTATGAACAGAGTTAGTGATAACGTGGTCCACAAAAGCATCAACTTTGGCATCGAGCTCTGGAATCTGACTTTCATCCAACTTGACCATCTGATCTGCTTCACTTTTCTGTATTTCTTTCACAGGTTCAGGCGGCGTCAAAGAAATACTTGGAGTTGTTGCGTTTTCTGGTGGAGTCAATTCTTGCATGAAGTTTCCTATAATATCTGAAATGGACAGTATTTTTGGTCAATAGCTACAAAAGACGGTAATCGTAAAACACGTTAACAGTAGATGGATGTTTTTATACACTCGATTGTACTTAATTCAAATGATATAAATGTGGTACAGCAGACCTTTAGATTAACTGGTAATGAAAAGGTTGAGAAGATAGATTTTGTAAAGTAGCGTCGACTTATTATATTAAAAAAAGACTATTTACAGGCCTAAATATTAAAAAACCATCAATATCCCGCAGCATATTGATGGTTAAGATTACAAGTATCTACATCGACTAACAGCCACAACTAAAATAATCTAAAAAACAGATTATTTTTTCTTAGTTGGTCCAAGCAGCATACCCATTTGACGACCTTCCATCTTAGGGTACTGCTCGACGTTTGAGATATCAGCGGTATCTTCAATAATACGATCAAGTTGTTTGCGACCGATATCTTGGTGCGCCATTTCACGTCCGCGGAAACGAATGCTAATTTTAACTTTGTCTTGATCTTCCAAGAAGCTAACGATTTTTCTCAGTTTAACCTGATAATCGGCTTCTTCGGTACTTGGACGTAGCTTCATCTCTTTGAGCTGAGTCTGTTTTTGGTTTTTCTTAGCTTCTTTTGCCTTTTGCTTTTGATCATAGAGGAAATGCTTATAATCCATGATTTTGCATACTGGCGGTTTAGCTTCAGGAACTAATTCAACCAAATCTAGACTGTCTTCACGTGCCGCTTTCATCGCGGTGTCGATATCGACCACGCCCATTTGTTCGCCGTCTTCTTTAACCAGACGGACTTCTTTGGCACTGATATCTTCGTTGATGTTCAAACGGTTCGACTGTTTAATAGGTATTACTCCTCATCTGTTTTTGGGGTCTGTCGGCCTTTCTCAGCGACAGCGGTCTGTACTAATGTAATAAATTCAGAAACACTCATCACGCCAAGGTTCTCACCTTCACGCGTACGGACGTTGACACTGCCCGATTCGACTTCTTTATCCCCTAATACTAGCATATAGGGAATACGTTCTAATGTTTTCTCTCGTATCTTAAATCCAATCTTTTCGTTACGCAAGTCACTAATAGCTCGCAAACCTGCATTTTTTAGTTCGCTGACGACGTTTTCACAAGCTTCGCCTTGTTTATCGGTAATATTCATGACAACTACCTGCTGTGGTGCTAGCCATACTGGCATCCAACCCGCATAGTTTTCAATCAATATACCGATGAAACGCTCAAATGAACCTAATATAGCACGGTGCAACATAACAGGTACTTCGCGCTCATTTTGCTCATTAACGAATTCAGCATCTAAACGCTCAGGCATGTTTGGATCAACCTGAATGGTACCGCACTGCCATACACGACCTAATGAGTCTTTTAGACTGAATTCAATCTTTGGACCATAGAATGCACCTTCACCTGGTAAATAATCCCAGTCAAGACCTGAGCTATCAAGCGCATCTGACAGTGCTTTTTCTGCAAAATCCCATGACTCATCACTACCAACACGTTTTTCAGGACGAGTTGAGAGTTTCATAATAATGCTATCGAAACCAAAGTCTTCATAGACCGCAAGCGTTAGCTTGATAAAGTCAGCCACTTCTTGTTGAATTTGCGCTTGAGTACAGAAGATATGCGCGTCATCTTGGGTAAAGCCACGAACACGCATCAAGCCATGCAATGAACCTGATGGCTCGTTACGATGACAAGAACCAAATTCTGCCATACGCAAAGGCAGGTCACGGTAAGACTTTAGGCCTTGGTTAAACACTTGCACATGGCAAGGGCAGTTCATCGGTTTTACGGCATAATCACGGTTTTCGCTAGATGTCGTGAACATGTTAGTGGCATAGTTGCCCCAATGTCCAGAACGCTCCCACAAGCTACGATCGACGATTTGTGGCGTTTTAATTTCTTCATAGCCATTATCATGTTGCACTTTGCGCATATATTGCTCAAGTACTTGATAAATGGTCCAGCCGTTTGCATGCCAGAACACCATACCGGGTGCTTGCTCTTGCATATGGAACAGATTCAACGCTTTGCCAATTTTGCGATGATCACGTTTTTCTGCTTCTTCAATACGTTGAATATAGGCTTTTAGCTGTTTCTTATCCGCCCACGCAGTACCATAAATACGTTGTAGCTGCTCGTTTTTCGCATCACCACGCCAATAGGCACCAGACATTTTGGTTAGTTTAAATACTTTTAGGAATCGTGTGTTTGGCACGTGTGGGCCACGGCACATATCGACGTATTCTTGATGATGATACAAACCGAAGGCTTCTTCACCTGGCATATCATTGATTAACTTAAGCTTATAATCTTCGTTACGTGACTCAAATATCTCAATTGCTTCTGCACGTGGTGTCATCTTTTTAACAACGTCATAATCTTGCTTGATCAGCTGCATCATGCGCTTTTCAATCGCTTCCATATGCTCAGGGGTGAAAGGCGTCTCACTATAGATGTCATAATAAAAGCCGTCTTCGATTACTGGACCGATGACCATCTTCACATCAGGGTACAGCTGCTTGACAGCGTGACCTAACAAATGCGCACATGAGTGACGAATGATATCAACACCGTCGTCGTCTTTTGGCGTCACGATTTCGACTTTAGCATCAGCAATGATAGGATCATGCGCATCTACCAACTGCCCATCTACACGTCCAGCAACTGTTGCTTTCGCTAGTCCTGTTCCTATACTTTGCGCCACTTCCATGACCGTAGTATTGCCTTCGAAGTTTTTTACGCTACCATCGGGTAAAGTAATCGCTACCATAATCTATTCACCTTTTTGGGTCCGTTGGCAGTGATGATTGCAACCATCAATCATATAACCGTGAGACCACGTCAATTATATCTAACTACTATGATATGTTGTAAGAGATAAGCACAACTTAATAGCACTGTCTTTTACCTTATATAACATGATGATTAAGCGCCATTTAACAAGCTATAATCAACGCTATATAAGGTGAAACGAACTACCTTCTCGTACGATAAAGCAGAACGGCTATTAAGCAATGTCATAAAAGCGACTATTATAGCAAAAACTGCCTATCAACACTAGATAGTAAGGGGTTAGGTCTGCTTCTATATATAGGTACACTTTGTACCAATATCAATAGTGATTAATATAGGTAGCGTTAAATATCAGATCAATGACTATAGTAAGTTCATAGTGAGAGACTAGATAGTAGAAATGAGCCTTCCAACCACATAAAACAGCAGTGAAAAGACTTTCTTAAAATGCGGTTTAAGTATTTCTATTCCTAACCCATTGAAAATAATCAGTTATTAAATATGCTGTCAAATTAGTTAAAAAACCTTTAGCAAAGCAGTTGACACGGTGTGAGAACTCTATATAATACGCACCTCATTAGGGAGAACTGGCAGTAATTAGGAGATAATTACTTAATTAAAACCCAGTTAACTCATTGAAACGAATTAAAAAAGAAGTTGACAGACTATTAAAACATGATATGATAGTCAGCTCGCTAAATAGGATAAGCCACATTGGCTGGGAGTATTTAGTTTGAAATACTAACACTGGACGACAGTGATTAGGCATTATTTAAAAGCATAACTAAAGAACAACTTGTGTGGATTTTTGCTGATTCAGAATGTTAAAAAATAAAGTTGG